>NZ_BJXB01000019.1 GCF_007990775.1 Deinococcus cellulosilyticus NBRC 106333 = KACC 11606
CATCATGAAAACCTCACATGTCACCCTGCTTTTTGCCACCCTCACCCTCGCTCTGGCCGCATGTGGTCAGCATACCCCACAAGCAGGGAGCAACCCATCTGCGGGCACCATCATTCCCAACGCCGACTACACCCAGGGGGTGAGTGTTTCGGGTTCGACAGCCACCATCTGGTTCAAATCCTCCGTGAACACCAGCTGGGTGGATGTGCACTACAGGGTCAATGGCGGGACCCAGCAGAACTTCCGCATGACCTACAACAGTGCCTCGGCCCGATATGAAAGAACCCTGACTGTGGCCAGTGGCAACGTCATCACCTACAATTTCACCTACAACAATGGCACCCCTGCCTATGACACACCGCAATTTTCCTACACGGTGGGCGGCACAACCAATCCGCCACCCACTGGAACCTCGGGCTCCATCTTTTCTGTGGCAGCTTCTTCCATACCAGTACCCACAGGGAGCGGGGTGATGACGTTTAAAGTGCTCAACGGCACCAACGGAGCCTATGCAGACAGCAACATCTACTGGGGTGTGCTGGGCATCAACCCGGCCAATGGACGCTGGAGTTACCTGGACCGCAATGGCGTTTTGCAGCCCATCAGCACTGCCCTCAATGATGCCTCCAACCGCCTGGTGAAAAACGGCGTGAATTACGCCAACATCTACACCCGCATCAGCGAGGCCAACTGGGTGAGCCTGCCCCGCATCACCTCTGGACGGATGTTCCTGTGCGTCGGCAGCCCCTGCTACATCAAGACCTTCGACAATGGTTTTGCAGGACCGGACATCAACAACCCCACCGACCCCAACCGCAACATCTACTTTGATTTCATTGAATTTACGGTGGATGCCACCGGATACCACGGCAACACCACCCGTGTGGATGGCTTTGGTTTTCCCATCCAGCACCGTCTGGTGAACAGAGCAGGAAATTTTGACCGCACCGTGGGAGAACTGGAGAGTGAAACCCGCTCGGGCCTCTTCACCAAGTACCAGAATGAGGTGCCTGCAGAGTTCAAGCACCTCGGGACCCTGCAAGCCCCCTACCGCATTGTGGCTCCGATCTTTGGCAATTTCAAAGCTGGAGGCAGTCAGGCCAATTATTTCGCCAGTTATGTGAACCAGTACTGGACCACCACAGCGACCAAGCCCACCACCCAGGAGATCTTCCTGTGCAACGGCAATGCTGCCAACGCAGCAGCCTGTGCAGCTGTGAACAGACGGATCTACCACAATCCATCTGCCTGGAACACCCCTTCCCAGTACTATCTGGCTGGTCCAGCGAATTATTACGCCAGATTCTGGCATGACCACAGCTACAACAAACTGGCTTACGGTTTCGCCTATGATGACGTGAACCAGCAGGCCGCTTACCTGGAAGTGGGAGACCCCAAAGGCCTGATTGTGCGTGTGGGCTGGTAAAAGCAGGGTTTGAAAACACTTTGGACCTCCAGAGGCAATTCCCTCTGGAGTTTTTTTGTTGTCTGGAAAGGGAGATGTGGCCTTTTTCTTGATTTTATGAAAGGCCAAGCATGTCCGATGCAGGTTTTGTTGCAAAGGGGAGATGGGTGGGAAAACAGCACCTTCAAGGGAGGCCAGTGGGGCGCTGTGGGGGGGAAAATTCATGAAAGTGGGGAGAAGTGGGGGAGAAGGTGGGGAATTGTGGTAAAAGGTGGGGAAGTGTGGTAGCTTGATGCTTAGGTGACACAAAGATAACACGTCACTCAACTCACTCCTGTTGCAGCAGGGGTAGTGGAGATCTGCT
The DNA here is from genome assembly GCF_007990775.1 of Deinococcus cellulosilyticus NBRC 106333 = KACC 11606. NCBI lineage: Bacteria > Thermotogati > Deinococcota > Deinococci > Deinococcales > Deinococcaceae > Deinococcus > Deinococcus cellulosilyticus. Next base: position 1,770 of record NZ_BJXB01000019.1, read on the forward strand.
GACATGCCCTTCGGAGAGTACGATTACGCCATGGACGACAAAGGTAGAGTGGTGATTCCTCCTGCCTTTCGTGAATTCGTTGAAGATGGAATGATCATCACCCGTGGCATGGAAGGCTGTCTCTACGTTTTTCCGCTTGATGTCTGGAAGCGCCTCGAGGAGCAGCTTGAAAAGCTCCCCCTCACAGACGCCCCCTCCAGATCCTTCGTGCGGTTTTTCTACAGTGGGGCAAGCAAGAACAGACTCGACAACCAGTACAGACTTTCGATCCCGCAGCCCCTGCGCCAGTTTGCCGCTCTGGAAACAGAAGTGGTGGTGGCCGGGGCGCCGAACCGTCTGGAACTGTGGAACCCGCAGCGCTGGAATGAGGTGCTTTCCGAGGTGCAGACCTCGCCACCCAAACCCGAGCTGCTGGAGAACTTCATCGCCTGAGGAGCATCATGGATTACAGTCACATTCCCGTCCTGGCAAAAGAAGTGGTGGAGGGTCTAGACCCCCGGCCCGGCAAGGTGTTCATTGATGGAACCCTTGGTGGGGCAGGTCACACCCGACTGCTGCTTGAAAAGGGCGCTCAGGTGTACGGCATCGATCAGGACCCTTTTGTCACCTCCCGCACCCCCGAACTTCCCGGTCTCACCGTTCTGAAAGGCAACTACCGGGACATGGTGGACCTGATGCAGGACACCGGTGTATCACAGGTGGATGGCATTCTGCTGGACATTGGCGTTTCCAGTTTTCAGCTGGACGACGCCTCCAGAGGCTTCTCTTACCACGAGGAGGCCCCGCTGGACATGCGCATGAGCCAGGATGGCCTCTCTGCTTTTGAAGTCATCAACGAATACGACCTTGAAGACATTGCCGCCATCCTGTACGAGTACGCGGAAGAGCGTCACAGCCGCCGGATCGCCCGTTACATTGTAGAGGCACGTCAAAAGAAACCCATCGAAACCACCACCGAGCTCGCTGCAATCATCAAGCGGGCCTACCCCGGACAGCATGCCCGGGGCATCCACCCGGCCAGACGGAGTTTTCAGGCCTTGCGCATCCACGTCAATGACGAACTGGGTGCCCTGAAAGATGGCCTGCAGGCCGCAAAAACCCTCATCAAACCCGGTGGTCGCCTCGCTGTGATCAGCTTTCACAGTCTGGAAGACCGCATCGTGAAGCAATTTGTCAAAGGCAACAACGGGTTCAAACCCCTCACCAAAAGGCCCCTGGAAGCAACCGAAGAAGAACTGGAGCACAACCCCAGATCCCGCAGCGCCAAACTGCGGGTGGCAGAACGAACGGAGGAGGATGGACAGTGAGCTGGCAGGACCGGGCGGTTCGATACATGCTGGTGTACTTCATTCTGGCCACAGTGCTTGTGGCCTGGCGGTACATCCAGCGGGACCTGCCCACCCGGATCACCGAGCTGCAGGACCAGGAAGAACAGCTTTACAACGAACGCAGCAACCTGTCCATTGAACTGCAGTCCCTGACCAGTCCGGTGCGCATCCGGGAATGGGCCGTCAAAAACGGCATGATTCCCTTCTCAAAGGCGAAAAAAGAACCCACCGACTTTGAGGCACCCTCACAGGAGACCCTCACCCTGCCGCAACCCAAACCTCTGGAGGTCGAGACCCAGTGGAACTGAAACGCATCAAAATCCGCTCCCGAGTCCTGCTGGGATTCAGCATTTTCATGTTCATGATCCTGGTGATTGCGTACGCCAAACTGGAATGGCACATGCCCACCCAGCCCATGCTGGACCCCGACGTTCTGCGTGGGCGCATCCTCACCGAAGATGGAACCATTCTCGCGCAGACCATCCGGGGCGAAAATTACGGAGAGGTCAAACGCATCTACCCACAAAAAACCCTGGCAGGCCAACTGATTGGGGTGATGGGCAAAGACAGAGGTCTGACTGGACTGGAACTGTTCTACGAGGAAGAACTGCGTTCAGGCCGGGATGTGGTGGTCTCGATTGATCCCTGGGTGCAGAGCATTCTGGAATCCCACCTGCACAAGCAGGCCACCGAAAACATGGGCGAATATGGAAGCGCTGTGGTGCTTGACACCCACACAGGCAAGATTCTGGCAGCAGCAAGCTGGCCCACATTTGATCCCAACAAGTGGCGTGAATACCCTGATTTCCAGAAACAGTGGCAGAACCGTCCCTTCATGGACACCTACGAACCTGGAAGTGTGGTCAAGGCCCTGACCATTGCCTCCGTGCTCAACGATGGCAGGCTCACCCCCAACACCTGGTTTGACACCCCAATGGCCCGCAGGGTCGGTGGGGCAACCATTCACGATTCCGTGTTCCACCCCCCCAGACTGGACACCCGCCATGTGCTCAGGTACTCCAGCAACGTGGGCATCAGCCACATGGTGGAGGACTACAGCAACGAGCAGATGTACAACTATTTCAAAGCCTACGGGATTGGACAGGAAGTTCCGCTGGAAAACATCCCCACTCAGGATGGAATTCTGTACAACTGGAAGAACTGGAAGCTGATCCAGAAGGTCAACATGGGATTCGGGCAGGGCCTGACCACCACCACCCTGCAGATGGCAGCAGCTTACAATGTCATCGCAAACGAGGGACGTTACATCGCGCCCTATCTGGTCAGCAAAGACCGCATCCGTGAAGAAAGGGAAGTGCTGCGCCCAGAAACTGCTCGCACCATGCGGAACATGCTCCGTTCGGTGATTGAAGAGGGCATTCCCACTGCTGCCAGTGTTCCCGGATACCAGTTGGGAGGCAAGACGGGCACGGCACAGGTGGTGGTCAATGGCCGTTACTCCAGCGAGATTTACAACAGTGTGTTCGCAGGATTTTTCCCGAGCAACCAGCCCAGAGTGACCATGGTGGTGATGGTGCACGGGGCCAAAAAGAACCATCACGGCTCACAACTTGCTGCCCCCATCTTCCGGGATGTTGCTGCCGAAATGCTCTCTGCCTGGGGTCTGCCTCCCGAATGGAAAGTGATGGAAGAGCAGAAAGAAGCCCGCAAGAACCCCAACCCCTGAATTTTTTGACACAGAAAAGACCCGCAGATGCGGGTCTTTTTGATTCACGGTTGCTGTGACGGTTACTCCAGCACCATCACAGCAGCATCTTTGATGTTCTGCAACACCTGTGTGGTGAGGGTCTTCCCACCTGCAAGGGTCACCAGATTCCAGCCGGGTTTCAGGACCACATTCAGGCCTTTTTCGCCCGTGATGGTGGTGCCGTCCTCCACGTACACCATCACCACATTGGCCTTGCCGGACATCAGGCTGGTGTCCAGCAGTTTTTCGTTGCTGGAGTGTTTTTTGTTGCCATCTGCATCCAGATAGGTGAAGAGTTTCAGCTCGGTGGTGGCGGTGGTGCCACTGATTTTCACATTGCCCACCACGCCCGGCCAGGTCAGGGTGTCCGCAGAGAGGGACCACAGACCTCTGGTGGGGGGATCATCGAGCAACTGGATGGAGAAGGTGCTGCCTGAAAGGGCAGTGCTGCTCCATTCGTATTGGGGGGTACCTGAGGGGTTCACCACAAAAACGCCCAGTCTGGCATTCCCCTTGACTGGTGTTTTGAGGGTGCCTTCCAGATTCAGTGCACTGGCACTGCCGAGGAGCAACATGACGAGGGTGGTGTGTATAGGCTTCATGGCTTCCCTGCCCTTCCAGATTCACAATATCACGTGAAGTTCTCATAATGAATTTAGCTTTGTTTGTCTCTTGTGCCAGTTCTTTCAGTTGAGCACTTCTCCAGGAAGTCTCAAAGTGAACATCGGAATGTTGACCTGAAAAGGTTCATGTTCAGCATTGAGGCACAGGTAATGGCCTCGCATGAAGGCAGGAAGGCGCTTTACCTGTACCCAGGAGCTGTATTCAAAAGAAGCACCACTCTCGATCACGGGTTGCAGCCCAATCACACCCTCACCTTCCACCACGGTGGTTTCTCCCTGTGCCTCTTCAATGACCCAGTGACGGGCCATCAGTTGAATGCGCACTGGAAGCAGGTTTTCCAGACGGATGTGATAGGAAAAAACATAAAGACCCGTTCTGGACGCGTCGGGTCGGAACTCTGGTGTAACTTGCACAATGACACTCATGCTTCTAACCATGGTATACCTTTTTTCACCGTCAGGTTTCACACCGGGCGGGACTTTTATTTGGTGTACATGTGACATATTGTTACTGAGGTTAGCAAGCTTCTCCACCGGAGGGCAGTGGGCCACCCCGGAGCAGAGAAGCCTCAAACACAGAAGGCGGTTATCCCTATGATTTCTTTGCTCAGCGAAAACCCCATCCTGGTGGTGTTTATCGTCGCAACCCTCGGGTACCTGATTGGACGGGTGCGCATTGCTGGTTTCAGCCTTGGGGTTGCAGGTGTCCTGTTTGCAGGACTGATCGTCAGTTCATTCAGCCCGGACATCAAACTGGACCCCAGCATCTACGAAATGGGTCTGGTGCTCTTCGTTTACACCATCGCCCTGGCCAGTGGTCCCCACTTTGTGGCCGCACTCAAAGGCTCTGGTGTGAAATACAACGTGCTGGTGGCCGGGGTTCTGGTTCTGGCTCCCGTGCTTGTGTTTCTGATCAGCAAGGCTTTCGGCTTCAAAGAAGGGGTGATGGCGGGTCTGTTCGCAGGAAGCCTCACCAACACCCCGGCACTTGCAGCGGTGCTCGAAGCCACCAAAAACCAGACGGACATTGGTGATCCCGTGATCGGGTACTCACTGGCCTACCCCATGGGTGTGATTGGTGTGTTGCTGGTCGCCCACATCCTCAAATCTGTTTTCAAAATCAATTACAAACAGGAAGCCAGAGACCTGCACATGCAGGTGGAGGAACTCGTTACGCAGGCCGTGGTGGTCAGAGACAACCAGGTGCGCAACGTGCGGGACCTGCTTCAGGACAACCACTGGAACGTGATGTTCGCCCGTGTGAAAAGACAGGGTGAAGTCCACATCGTCTATGACGACCTCGTGCTGCAGAAAAACGACATTGTGTCAGTGGTGGGTGCCCCCGACGACGTGAAAATCGTGGTCAAAGTCCTTGGGACACCCAGCGATGAAATGCTGGAAGTGGATCGCAGCCACTTTGACTTCAGGCGCATCTTCGTGTCAAGTGACTTCGCAGTGGGCAAACCCATGAGTGCCCTCAACCTCAGAAAACAGTACGGCGTGATCGTGACCCGGGTTCGTCGGGGCGATAAGGACATCGTTCCCACCCCCAATACCGTGCTGGAACTCGGAGACCGGGTGCGGGTGCTCGGGGAACGTGCCAACCTCGCCGGGGTGGCCAAGTTCTTCGGGGACTCCTACAAACACCTCTCAGAAATCAACCTGCTGACCTTCAGCCTGGGCCTGTGCATCGGGCTCCTGCTCGGAACCATCCAGTTCCCCCTGCCTGGAGGCGGCACCTTCAAACTCGGGATCGCAGGTGGACCCCTGATCGTGGGCCTGATCTTCGGTGCATTGGGCCGCACTGGAAAACTGGTCTGGACGGTGCCCTACAGCGCCAACCTGACCCTCAGGCAGATCGGTGTGGTGCTGTTCCTCGCTGGCGTGGGGGTGCGCAGTGGATACAAATTCGTCTCGCAATTCAATGGAACCGAGAGCCTCTACATCTTCCTGACCGGGGCGCTTGTCACTGTCCTGACCGCTGTTCTGACCCTTACCATAGGATACAAGGTACTCAGAATCCCCATGAGCATCCTGCTGGGTGTCATGGCAGGACAGCAGACACAACCTGCCGTGCTGGCCTACGCCAATGAACAGACCCAGAACGATGCTCCAAACATCGGTTACGCCAGCGTGTACCCACTTGCGATGATCATGAAGATCATCCTGGTGCAGGTGCTGCTGCTGTTCTGAGACAGGAGGCAAAGGTATGACAGGGCACGATTACATTCCCAGGGGAGCCAAACGCTTCGCCATCCTCCCCAGAGGTGCATATCCACTGCAACTTCATCTGCATCTCAAGACACTGCCGGGAGCACGCCTGATGGCACTGGTCACCGAACAACTCGAAGATGTGTTCCTCGACTTCGAATACGACCACCAGTCCTTCCGGATTCTGGAGTTGCCAGATGAATACTGGTTCGTGGTGCGCGATCCCAGGTGCCCTCCTCAGACCATGCGATACGTACTGGAGCACTTTCAGGCGTGACACCTCTCCATTGAAGGCCCACATGGGGCACCTCCAGGTGCCCCACTTCTTTTGCTGAAATACACTGGGGCATGCGGGTGATCATTGCTGGCTCCAGAGACCACGACCATTTTGTTTTGCAGGACCTCTGTCAGGCCATTGAGGAGAGTGGTTTTGAGATCACAGCAGTGCTGGTCACCGGAGATGACGGCGTATCCGAACTGGCTGCAAAGTGGGCCGGGCAGCATCAGATTCCGATTCTGGTGTTCGCCAGAGAGCCAGCAGACCCCACAAAGTCAGCAGCGGCAAAACGCAATTCCAGCATGGCCGATCAGGCGGATGCCCTCATCTGCCTGCACCACGGAACCAAGGGAAGCTGGAGCATCATGCAGGAAATGCGCAGGAGGGGAAAACCTGTGCATGAGGTGCAGTGGAGCGGGAAACTTGGAGAGGCATGAAGCACTGGAATCCTGATCAGCGTTTGAGCAAGACCTCCATTGCCCGGGTCACCGCTTCATCCTGATCTGGAAGGAGGATGGGGGTTTTGGGCAGAACGATGTCGGGTTCAACAGGTTTCAAACCCAGAGGGGTGCCATCGGGCAAAAAGAGCTGTTCAAAGCTGACCCACACCCGTGCACCATAGGATGGCAAATCATAAGCTCTTGCGCTCAACAGAGCATTGGCTGTGGGTTGACCCAGCAGCACAGCCCCTTTTTGCTGGCGAAGCAATGCAGCAATGTGTTCCCCTGCACTGGCGGTCAAATCGCTGATCAGAATGGCGATGGGAAGGTCCAGGGGATCTGGATCTCCAGGCAGGATGGATGCGGTGTATCGCCGCTCTGCTCCACCCCGTCCTTTCTGGATGGAAAGGGTCTGGCCATCCGGCAGGAAGGCACTCAGAAAATGGCTGGTTTCAGACTGCAAGCCACCTTCATGGTTGCGCAAGTCCAGTACGATCCCCCTGGTTTCGCCACCTCTGACCTGATCGGTCAGCTTGCGGCGCAGAGCGATGCTGATCGCCGTTTCCTTAAAATTGTCTATGCGAATGTAAAGAATGCCGGGTTCTTTCTGCAGGCGAGTCACCATCAGTGGCTGATGGGCCCGGACCATGCCCCGAATTCCGGTGAGTTTGCGCACAGGAACCCCAGGTGACTGAACGTCCAGGACCACCCTGGTGCCTTCGGGTCCTCTGATGTCATTGGAGGATGGACATGCCTTGCCATTGGCCGACAGAATGATGTCCCCGATCTTCAGTCCTGCCTGTTCAGCAGGGGAACCCTGAAACACCCAGGTGATCTGCATCTGGTTCTCGTGGTTCAGGACGGTCTGTATCCCGAGGCCATAAAAGCTGTCCTGGGCATTGTTGACCTGGGTGGCCCGATCCACCTGGGCTGGAGAATGGTAGTAGGTGTGGTGGTCCTGCAGGCTCCAGACCAGCTCACGCAGTTGCTGGTGGTAACTGGCATCGTCTGGTGCGGACATGATGCTGGACCGGAGCTGTTCCACCTTCTGCGTCCAGGCTTCCCCTCCCACCTCTGGAGTCATGTGGTTTTCACGGATGGTGCTCACCACCTGATTGAGCAGGTCAAGGCGAGCCTGTTCACCGAGGGTCTTTGATGTTCCATCCAGCTCAGCAAACTCGCTGGCAACGGATTCCACTGGAGGGGGGCAAAGGGGAGACTGGGCGAAGACCTGACCAAACGCTAAACTGAACATCAACATCAAAAGTTTACGATTCACCCAACCAGCCTATGAATGATGATGCAGTCTGGTCAAGCTGAAAAGGAGCTCTGTCTATGTGACTCCCCATGCACCGGCAATCCAGGGCGAGGAGAAACAGAGCTTCATCATCCACTGAAGTTCAACCATTCAGGGCACATCAGGCAATACGTCCCTTTTCGATCCTGCAGAAAAGCTATAGTGTAAAAAGATATGTCGCTGTACCGAGTGAACCACCGAGACGTTCCCGAACAAAAGGTGATCTGCCTGCAGGGTGTGGTCAATGCCTTTGAACTTCCTGCTTTCCTGCAACAGGGCCTGACCACCCTGGCCGGACATGCTGCTGCCCACCAGACCGAGATTGCAGGTGCCCCCTTTGTGCTGTACCACGAACCCGTCAATGAAGATGAAGCCGGAGCGGTGGAACTGTGCTTGCCTGTGGAGGAGGCTGTTCCCACCACCGAAGCCATCTCCCTGAAACTCGACCGTGCACACCGGGAAATGTATGTGACCCTCAAGTACCATCAGGTGCAGGAAGGCAACCTGATGGGGGCATACGACAAAATCCGCCTGCTCATGCCTGCAAAGGGGTTGCGGCCTGAAGGTTCGCCGAGAGAAGTGTACTTCAACTTCAACCCCACCCCGGACCTCAACGAGGCTTTTCTGGATGTGGCCTTCACCGTGGTTCCTCAGGGATGCTGTGGTGGTTCCCTGACCTGCGCTGGGCCCAGTGCAGACCAGACCATCTGCTGACATGGGAAGAAAATTCACCGTTCAGGGCACCAATCAGGGTTTCACCTGTGCCCACTGTGGTTTGGAGGTGCCTGCCCTGCAGAACGGAAGCGTTCGCAACCACTGCCCGCGCTGCCTCTACAGCCTTCACGTGGACATCCAGCCCGGAGACCGGGCCAACCCCTGCAAAGGGGTCATGGAGCCCATCGGGGTGGAACACAACGCCAAAAAAGGCTGGATCATCCTGCACAAGTGCCAGAAGTGCGGGGAGGTGGGTCGCAACAAAGCTGCTCTGGATGACCCGGTGCCAGATGATTACGACCTGATCATTCGGCTCACCCAGGACAGAGAGCCCTTGCTCTAACAAGCCTTACACATCTGGATTGGCAACCCTGTCGGTCCAGATGCTATTGTGTCGTGCAGGCTTTGCAAGACACAGTGACACAGAACAAAGGAGAACAAAACATGGAAGGAGCCTTCTGGTTTCTGGTGGGCCTGCTGGTGGTGGTGCCACTGGGCATTTTCTGGGCGGTGGCTGGACCCCTCAAGGGAACCCACAGTGGCAAGATCCTCAGGAACATTGGCATTCTGCAACTGGCTGTGGCCGTGATTGCGATTCTGGTGAAGGTGGTGCGGGGGTAAGGGCCCCCTGCTTCTCATTGCATTCGAAGCTGTCCCCCGTATCAAGGGGAACTTGTTGTTTGTCTGGGTGCACTGGGACCAAATCCCCCTGCTCATCGCTAAAGCTCTGAGCTGTCGCCCTTAACGAAGGGGGATTTCTGTTGTCCTACACCAATTCCCTTTTGTTAAGGGGGAACCAACAGGCAAAGCGAGCTGCAAGGGGATCTTACCCCTCTAGAGCGAAGACTGTCCCAGCCCTCTCGGTCTGGTTTCATATCCCACTGCATTGAGGGCGGCATGGGCACGTTCCAGCAGCTCTCCTGTCTCAAACCCGAGGCGCAGAGCACCGCCCTCTTCACGAATGGCCAGCACTTCGATGTCTTTGATGTTGATGCCTTTGTCTCCAAGGATGTTGGCGATGCGGCCAATCTCGCCGGGTTTGTCTGGAATGGCGACCACCAGATCAAACAGGCCAGGGATCAGGCTGCGTTTCACGATGGGCAGGCTGTCTCTGGTGCGTTTCCCTTCCATCGCGGACTCGAAGAGCATTTCAGGGCTGTCCAATTGTTCTTCGAGCTGGTCCAGTTCCTTGCGGAACCTGGAAATGGCTTCCCTGAGGGCTTCTTTGTTGTTGATCACCATGTCGCGGCTCATGCGGGGGTCGCCGCTGGCCACTCGGGTGATGTCCCGGAAACCCCCTGCAGCGAGCAGGGCCAGACGTTCATCGCGGGCCACCATGTGCGTGAGGGCCAGGGCCGTCATGTAGGGAAGGTGGGAAATGGTGGCAATCAACTGGTCATGGGCATCGGGGGGCATCACCACAGGATTGGCGCCAAGTTTGGTCACAAGTTGCTTCACCCGATTCAGCAGAGGGAGAGGCGTGTTGGCGGTGGGGGTCAGCACCCAGATGGCATTTTCCAGCAGAGAAGCCCTTGCTGCCGTGACGCCCGCTTTTTCACTGCCTGCCATGGGGTGTCCGGGAACAAAGTTTCGCAGGTCGGAAAGCAGGTCGGTGACTTTTCCCTTCACACTGCCCACGTCTGTGAAAACAGCATCCTCACGGGCGTGGCTGGAGAGGTCGCGGGCAATGCGCGCCAGCGATCCCACAGGTGTGGCCAGAATGATCAGGTCGGCCTGCTGCGCCCAGTCTCCTGGGGTGACGTAACCCTCATCAATGACACCCAGCGCCAGTGCGAGTTTCAGCGTTTCAGGGTTGGCGTCATAGCCGATGATTTTGTCTGCAAGAAAGCGGCCTTTGAGCCCGAGTGCGACCGAACCACCGATCAGTCCCACGCCAGCGATCACCACGGTTTTGAAGGGGTTGGGCGTCACCATACAGGGTAATGTATCACTTTTGTCAGGGTTCGATAAGGGCCATTTGGAGGTGGGAACTGAGGGCTTCAGTCACCATTTTTGAAGTGCAGGGTTGTCATCAGCAAAACCCCTCCACTTTCGCGGAGGGCAGTCTGAAGGAAGGTTGTGGAATTTCAGGATTCAGGGGTGCTGGATGAAAATCCGGTTGCAAGTTGCATTGTTGTTTTCCAGCCATTCGGTGACCTTGTTGCCCGGGTCCACTTTGGCGCAGAGGTAATAGTAACCGGTGGGGGTGTCTTTGGGGATGGTCGCTCCGATGGGGTAGCTCTGACTGGCTCCAGCAGCCAGATCCTGGGTGTTGCTGGCCCGGCCTCCGAGCAGCAGCACATCCTCGCTGAAGTTGGGAGAGTAGATGGCCCAGGTGTTGGGGGTCACGGTGTCAGTGGAGAGCATCAGGTCCAGCATGTAACCATTTGCACCTGCGGTCAGGGTGCCTTTTGCAGTGCCATTTCCGACGTTCAGGGCGGTCAGTTTCACCAGGGAACTGATGTCTTCTCCTGCATGGGCTGCAGTTGGGGAGGAGAGGGCCACTTTCAGGTCCGGCAGCAGAATTTTGACCGGGGTGATGGGCGCAGCTGCGGTTTTGGCACTGGTGATGAACTGGGGATTTCCGGTTTGAACCAGGTCAATGGCGCATCCCTGCAGCAGCAGTGGGTCGACCACGCCGTTGTTCTGGCACTGGGTTTTTGCATTGGTTTCCTGCACGGAGGTCATGGCAGGCAGGGCAGAGGGGAAGTTGGGAACGGTGAAGCCACCGAAAGACTCACCTGCACCGTAATAGAACAGGGATTCAGCAAGGGAGGGAACCCGCCAGCTGCTGGCGTAGGTGGTGTACATGGTGTTGAAGTCAATGGGGTTGGGCAGCACCACGCCACTTCTCAGGGCAAAGTCATTGGCCGTGTTGCCATCGAAGTTTCCGAGGAGCCCCTTAACGCGGGATTGTGCACTGGGAGGGAGGATCAGTTTCACGTCGATGTAACTGCCATTCAGGGTGGCTTCCATCTTTTCGCCACCAGGGTAGCTGAAGGTGTATTTGTTGCCTGCCTGATGGATGGTGTAACCCCCACCCATGTTCAGACCGCCGGCAGGCACGGCAGTGGGGGTTCCAGCAGGACCCATGCGCAGGTTGGGTGCTGCACCGATGTAGATCCCTGCTTTGAAGCCGTTCATGGAGGTGGCAACGGCGGTGTTCACGCTGACCGTGCTGCTTCCACCCCAGGGACGCTGACGCACCTGCACCCGGAAGGGATTGACCGTGGACATGGAGAGGTCGAATTCTCCGGTGCTCTGGAATTCCACGCCCAGACCGTCACAGGTGGTCAGGTGGGGGTCGCCCCAGCTGGTGCAGATGGTGCTGTTTGCGGGTGCAGTGGAAATGTCGATTCCGGCTTCATTGCCGTTGCGGATGGCCATTCTGGAACCAGCAGCAGCCGGACCGCTGAACGTTTCGGTCCCATCGTTGTAGGCGTAAACCCGGATTTTGACAGCTTTGTCAGCAGGGAGTTTGCCTGCAGGAATGGAATAATTTCGCGCTGTCCCAGGGAGGTCGGGGGAAGTCCATCCGGTGCCGCATCCCACCCCGCAGGACCAGGTGGCACTCACCACGAAACGGTCAGGGTTGAGGCCATAACTGTTGTTCCACGCGACAGGCAGGGGTGTGGCAGAGTTGACCACCGTTGACGCCACTGGGGCCGTGACCACTGGAGCTCCAGGTACCCAGTCCTGTGCATGCACGATGCCATCTGGCGTGCGCACATCCAGACTCAACCCATTGCCCACAGCCACAGCGAAGCCCAGATTGCCCTGATACAGACCACTGGAGGTGTGGGGCATGTTGATGGTGTTCACCCGCACGTCAGCACCTGTGTAGGCGACACCTCCATTGGTTACGCGGATGTTCTGGAACATGGGTCCCATGTCGGTGCCCCGGACCAGATAGGTCCCTGCCTGCTGGGAAATCTGGTTGTCCTGTCCACTTTGAACTGCAGGGGTGTTATTACATGATGCGAGAATCACGGCGACAGTCAGGGTGCTCAGGGCAGAAATCGACTTTTTCATGGGCTCCTCCTTGAATCCTCCTGATGTCCTCAGGGGAAACCGAAATCCAGCCTCTTGGTGGGGGGGAACGCTGGATTTCTCTGTTGTTTCAAAGGTACGCTTCCCCTGTTGAACACCCCCTGAACAAAGCATGAACACCCCAGCCTCCTGTACATACACCAGAAAATCCTGTCCAGAGCGGGATCTAGAATGGAAGCATGAAGCTGCTGATCTGGGATTTTGATGGCACACTTGGATACCGGGAAGAGAATTTCAAAACCGCATGGAGCACAACTGCAAAAGAAATCCTGCAGGAGCACCACTCAGAGGTGCCGTATTCAGGAGGTCTCCTGAGCAGTGGATTTCCCTGGCACACCTGGGAGAACCCACATGAGAACCAGCATCCAGATGCGTACTGGAGCCAGATTGAGCAGGTGTACCACCAGTTGTTCGAAACGCTGGGGTTGAAAGAACAGGCCCTGACCCTCAGCAAAAAAGTGAGAGGTCAGTTCTGTGATGTCAACAGGTGGCACAGTTATCCTGACAGTGCTCATGTGCTGGAGGCCCTGTCTCAGAAGGGATACGTGCATGTGATGCTGTCAAACCATGTCCCGGAACTCTCCACAATTGTGGACCATCTGGGGCTGGGTGGGTTTTTTGACCACATTTTCAACAGCGGCATCACAGGATTTGAGAAACCACACCCTGAAAGCTACCAGATGGTTCTGCGAAAGTACCCTCAGGCTGAAACAGTGACCATGCTGGGCGACAATCGCAAAGCAGATGTCATCGAACCCGGGAAGCATGGCATTCGCGGCATTCTGGTGCGTGCAGTGGACACCGAGCTTCCCTGTGTGCCGGGTCTGAACCACCTGTTGCAGGGCGTGCTCTGATCAGGTGCTTTCTTCCAGCCCATGCCGAGAAGATTCATCTTTCAGGTGCACCCCACTGAACTGCAGCCTCAGGGCAGAGGAGGCCAGAAAAACCAGAGAGTGGATGGCTGCTTCATCAGAGAGCCCTTTTGCGTTGATGTTGGAAACGCAATTGCGCTCTGAATCCATGCGCCCCATTCTGGGCTGGAAAGTCAGGTATGCTCCCAGGCTGTCGCTGCTGGACAGTCCTGGCCTTTCACCGATCAGCATGATGGAGAGCCTTGCCTGCAACATCTCTCCGATGGAATCTGCAAGGGCAACCCTTGACTGTGAGGCCAGCACCACAGGTGCAACGGAAAAGCCTTTGCTGCTCAGGGCAGAGACCAGTTTCAGGGCCACCCTTGCAGCATGCTCGTTCACTGCAGTGGCAGACAGGCCATCTCCAATAACGATCAGAATGTCTGTGGGTTCAGGGTGCAGGCTTTGCAGATGTTCAGCGTCTGAGGGGTGCAACGACCGCCCAAGATCAGGACGCTTCAGGTACGCAACGCGATCTGCGGCCTGGGACCTGATGTGCAGCACCTCCAGACCCGCTTTCTCAAGTTGTTCTTGCATTTCTGCAAAACGGGCTTGCTGGTGAATGGCGTCCCGGGCCTGTGCATGAGAAAGCTGGAATTTCAGGTTCTCTTCGGTGGTGACGGCGTGGCCCACCCGGTTGATCGCCACCCTGGCATGGGTGAATTCCTTCAGGACCTCCCAGGGGGTGCGACTCACCTTCATGCCACGCCCCCATCGGGCAGGGCCAGCCTGAGGAGTTGATTTGCGGCAGAGGAAGCAAGCTGACCTCCCCGGGTGATCTGAAACCGCTCCAGCCACGCTTCAAATTCTGGAGCAGGTCTGAGGTTAAAGAGGTCCCGCACATACCACGCATCGTGGTAGGAGGTGCTCTGGTAATGCAGCATGATGTCGTCCGCTCCAGGCACCCCCATGATGAAATTCACCCCTGAGGCGGCAAGCAGGGTCAGCAGCACATCCATGTCGTCCTGATCGGCCTCGGCGTGGTTGGTGTAGCAGATGTCCACACCCATGGGGAGCCCGAGCAGTTTCCCGCAGAAATGGTCTTCCAGGCCTGCCCGGATGATCTGTTTGCCGTCATAGAGGTATTCCGGTCCAATGAAACCCACCACCGTGTTCACCAGATGCGGGTCATACAGGCGGGCCAGTCCGTAAGCGCGGGCTTCCAGGGTTTGCTGGTCCACTCCAAAGTGGGCTTCAGCAGAGAGGGCACTGCCCTGTCCGGTTTCGAAGTACATCACATTGTTTCCGACGGTTCCTCGTTTCAGGGAAAGACCTGCAAGGTGCGCTTCATGCAGCAGGTTTGCATCAATCCCAAAGCCTGTGTTGGCTTTCTCGGTGCCTGCAATGCTCTGGAAGATCAGGTCCACCGGAGCCCCTTTCTCGATGGCCTGAAGCTGGTTGGTGACGTGGGTCAGCACGCAGGACTGGGTGGGAATGTCCAGTTTCTGGCGCAGGTCATCCAGCATGGTGAGCAGGCTGCAGATGCGGTCCACCTGATCGAGGGCCGGATTGATGCCGATCACTGCGTCCCCGATCCCAAGCAACAGACCATCCAGAATGGACGCCAGAATGCCTTTCGGGTCGTCTGTGGGATGGTTGGGTTGCAACCTGGTGGAGAAACGTCCTTCCAGGCCCACCGTGCTCCTGAATCCGGTGACCACCCTGCATTTGCGGGCCACCGTGATCAGGTCCTGGTTGCGCATCAGTTTGCTGACTGCGGCAGCCATTTCTGGTGTGATGGCCCACTTCAGGGCAGAGAGCGTTTCCGGGGTGGTTTCAGGATCAAGCAGGAACTCCCGAAATTCTCCCACCGTCTTTCCAGCAATCATCTGAAAGGTCTGCAGGTCATGCGACTGCAGAATCAGGCGGGTCACCTCGTCCTGCTCTTCTGGGATCAGCTGTTCCTGCAGAAAGGTCTCCAGTGGAAGTTCTGCCAGCAGATGGCGGGCAGCCACCCGTTCGGTCTGGCTTTCTGCCCCAAGTCCTGCGAGAACATCCCCGGATTTCTCCGGAGATGCTTTTGCCATCAGGGTTTTCAGATCATGGAAGAGGTGGGTGGTGGGTCCCAGTTTGATGCGGTACACGGTTCAGGCCTCCAGGGGAACTGCCAGATCGTCTGTCAGGTTGGCACGTTGCTTATGGGTGACACTGTAATACACAAATCCCAGCAGCAGAAGCCCCAGGTACAGGCCAAAGATCAGCAGGTTGAAATACACCATCGTGCAGAGGCTGAGGACAGCAAGAACCAGGGCAACGATGGGAAGAATGGGGTAGAGGGGGGTGCGATAAGGTCTTTCCAGATGGGGTTCAGTCTGGCGGAGTTTCAGCACACTCGCCATGGAAAGGATGTACATGGTGATGGCCCCGAAAACACTCATGGTCACGATGTTGGCAGTGAGGGGCAACCCTCCGAGCTTGATGAAGCTGTCGCTGTAAATCGCCAGAATGCCCACGACGCCTCCAGCCAGAATGGCCCAGTGGGGAGTGCGGGTTGATGGGTGGATGCGGCTCAGGCCTCTGGGCATGAAGCCTGCGCGTGCAAGAGCAAAAAGCTGCCTGGAATACCCCATGATGATCCCGTGAAAAGAAGCAAGCAGTCCAAATAGCCCGATCCAGATCAGCATGTGCAGCCAGGTGCTGTTTTCTCCCACGACCACTTTCATGGCCTGGGGCAGCGGATCATTGATGTTGCTGAGGGTTTTCCAGTCCGTGACCCCACCAGCAAAAACCATCACTCCGAAAGCCAGCACGAGCAGGGTCAGGATGCCGCCAATGTAAGCACGGGGGATGGTTTTCTTCGGGTTTTCTGCTTCTTCTGCAGCCATTGCAGCCCCTTCAATGGCCAGGAAAAACCAGATGGCAAAAGGAATGGCGGCAAAAATCCCACTGAATGCCTGTGCCGAAAAGGTGTCGCTGCCTGCCCAGCCATTCTGCACAAAGCGGACCAGTGAAAACCCTGGCGAAACCACCCCCATGAACACCAGCAACTCCACGATCGCCAGCACGGTGACGATGAGTTCAAAGGTGGCGGCAATGGTGACCCCGAGGATGTTCAGGGCCATGAAGACCACATAGGCTCCAACAGCAACCAGTTTGGCGTCCAGTGCAGGGAACTGCACGTTCATGTATGCACCGATGGCCAGTGCGATGGCGGGTGGGGCAAAAACGAATTCAATCAGGGTCGCCAGACCAGCCAGAAAGCCCGCTTTTTCACCAAAGGCGCGTCTGGCATAAGCAAAAGGACCACCGGCGTGTGGGATTGCGGTGGTCAGTTCGGTGTAACTGAAGATGAAGGTGGTGTACATCAGGGCGATCAGAACGGTGGTGATCAGGAACCCCAGAGTGCCTGCAGTGGCCCAGCCGTAACTCCATCCGAAGTACTCTCCAGAGATCACCAGGCCCACCGCAATGCCCCACAGGTGAATGGCCTTGAGGCCGCGTTTGAGTTGAGGTGCAGTCATAGGTACCCCCGCCATCAATCAAATTTGAATTGACTATAAGAGGCAGAAGTCTGGCTGTCAATGCTTATTGAAAAAACAAAAATCAGATTGAAGATTTTTCCTGTTGTTGAAAAATTTACTTGAGGTGCTGCCAGGAAGTGTCTGCTGGTGGGGTATCAGCGACATGAAAAAACCCAGGCATGGGGCCTGGGTTTGCATTTGATTTCCGCCTTATGCTTCAACTTCTGCGGTCACTTCGACCGGGCAGTTCAGGCTGGCGGCAACAGAGCAGTATTTTTCGTGAGACAGGTGGGCTGCTTTCTCAAGCTGCTCTCTGGTCACCCCTTCACCCTTCCCGATGTGCCTGAGGGTGATTTTCACGTAACGGGCAGGAATGCCTTCTGCCCGCTCCCCTTCAGCCTCGATGCGGTAAGCGGCCAGAGGGGTTTTTCTTTTGCGCATGATCTCAACCACATCCACTGCAGTGCAGGCGGCCAGGGCGCCCAGCAGCACTTCCATGGGGCTCGGGCCCACTTTGGTGGCACTGTTGTCAATGAGCACCTGCTGCCCTGTTTCATTGAATCCGACATAACGCTGTTCACCGAGGTGATGCAAAACCATTTTCTTCACAGCCATGAGGTTCAATGTAACAGATCGGGTACGGGACATTGAGAGCCTGTCCACCCTTTAAAATAAGGACATGCGTAGCCTTCACGTTCTTCTGACAATCTTGGTGGGTGTGGCAGGCAGCCTGGTGGCTTACGGAGCGGTGTACAACCACTTCCGTCCCCGTGCTGGCATTGCCGATCCAGAACTTGCTTTCCGCATGATTCCCCTGGAGCTCATTTTCGGACTGTTGATGGGCTTCTGGGTGTACCGCACTTTTGGTTCAAGGCTGCAGGATGGAGCCCATCCC
Source organism: Deinococcus cellulosilyticus NBRC 106333 = KACC 11606 (assembly GCF_007990775.1). Classification (NCBI taxonomy): domain Bacteria; kingdom Thermotogati; phylum Deinococcota; class Deinococci; order Deinococcales; family Deinococcaceae; genus Deinococcus; species Deinococcus cellulosilyticus. The sequence continues at coordinate 19,685 of NZ_BJXB01000019.1, forward strand.
AGGCTGGACATTCAGGAACGGATGCTGTTCAGGCTTCTGGCCCGTAAGGGAGGAAAGATCACCTGGAAAGACATACAGGATTCCACCCCCCTCTCGGAACAGGATGCCCGCAATCTGCTGCAAAAATGGGTGGCAGAAGGCAGACTCCGTGAAGTGGGACAGCAGGAGTTTGTTCTGAATTGAGCACCCCGGACGGTCTTTTTGACACCATCATCAACCGGGCGGATGGCTTTCTGAGGATCTCCCGTCCCACCAACCGCCTGGACGCCCTGCAAGAATGGCATGCCCGGACCCGCTTTGCCCGCAGGGTCTCTTTTGACGATCTGGTGCACATTCTGGAAGGCAGGCCCGAGGGCCAGTACCACTGGGAAGGTGGCCTTCAGGGAGCGTGGATTGAGGGGGAGCCCCGGTTTCCATGAAGGGTTTGGTACGGCCCGCGCCTGCGTGGTCTCTGAAATGTTTCCGGCCCACCCTCTCTGGATTCTCGACATAAAATAAACCCGATGAAACTCTCTCACCTGCTGGACCTGAGTGCTTTCCATTTCCGGCCTGTGACAGGGGTGTCACTGGACCAGGACATCCGCTGGGTGGCGGTGATTGACATTCCCAATGCCTGGAACTGGATTCAGGAGGGGCAGTTGCTGCTCACCACCGGGTACACCTGGCCACATGATCCTGAGGAATTGCAGGTTTTCATCGCCCGGATTGCCGAGCGCAGGCCTGTCGGGATTGCCCTTGCGGTGCCGCATTTTTTTGAGCAGTTCCCGGAGGCGGCCCGTGAGGAGGCAGAGCGGCAGGGTCTGGCCGCCTTTGAGCTTCCCTGGGAGATCCCATTTGGGGTGCTGACTGAGGCCATCCACAAGGAACTCCTGAGGGAGCATTATGTCCTGCTGGAGCGTTCCGAGCAGATTCACCGGGCACTGACACAGGCGGTGGCAACCCTGGCTGGATTCAGGGAACTGGCGAGGGTCCTGGCTGACCTGCTGGACCGGGAAGTGATTTTTGTGGGTTCAGGAGGGGAGGTGCTTGGTGCCCACCCTGCAGTTCAGCCTTTTCTGCTTCCAGAGTTTGCCTACAGCCTGAAAGGTGCAGTCCTCAAAAAAGAAGGTGTGGTGTCCCCAATCCGGGTGGGTGAGCAGCTTTCCGGATGGGTGGTGGTGCGGGGAGGGAAGACCCCTCTTTCAGAACTCGATGTGCGGGCAGCCGAGCATGCCTCGGTGGTGGCGGCCCTGCAGATCGTGCACGAGCGTGCCCTGAGCCTGCAGGAGGCCCGTCTGGGTTATGCCTTTTTTGAGTCGTTGCTGGATGCTTCAGAAAGCATGTCCTCACAGGTGATTGAGCGCGCGGCACGTCTGGGCTTCAAGAAGGACCTGAGGTTCAGGCTGGGGGCAGTGCAGCTTCATACGCCAGTTCCCCTGTCCGAAGCGGCTTTCAAGGCCAGAGAAGCCCTGGCATCGGACCTCAGAGATGCACTGAAAAGCTGTTCTGCGCCGCAACTGCTCAGCTTGCAGCAGAACCATGTGATTTTTGTGCTCCCTGAAGACCATGCTCCAGTGCAGCTCTGGAGCAGGATCAGGCGTCCGGGGTGCAGCATGGCCTTTTCTCGCCTGTACCAGGGGCTTTCTGAGGTGGGACTGGCCTATCAGGACCTGCAAATGATGTTGCCCCACTCGAAAGAGGGGCAGTTGCACCATTATGATGACCTGCTGATTCCCAGGGTGCTTGCCGGAGACAGAGAAGCCAGGACAGCTTTTCTGGATGACCTGTTTTCCAGGCTGCCCCGCGAAGATCTGCGTGGCACCCTGATGGCTTTTGTGCAGTGTGGCTTTCAGTTGAAGAAAACTGCCATGAAGTTGCAGGTCCACATCAACACCCTGCGGTACCGTCTGGAGCGGATTTCGGAGGCCACAGGCTGGGATTTGGAGGATGTGCAGACCCGCTTTAAGCTGCAACTGGCCGACCACCTGTTGTTGGAAAACCACAAAAAGTAGCCTGATTTTTGGATGTTGTCTACATGGTTTGTAACCGTCTAGACAGGTAGCGTAAAGAACAACAAAAGTCTGTGGGAAGTGCTGGAATCCAGCACCCTGAACGTCCGGTGTGTCACCACATCCGGGAAGGCATTTCACATTCCGCCAGACTTCAGACACTGGGAGGTGTCCCTTGACCCGAGCAGAATCGCGAACCCGACACTTGCTGGACCTGAGAGCGAAACATGTTCCCCGGGGGGTCAGCAATGCCCACCCCATCTTTGCAGCACGGGCAGAGGGGGCCAGGCTGTGGGATGTGGACGGCAGGGAATACCTGGATTTCGTGGGGGGCATCGGAGTGCAGAATGTCGGGCACAGCCACCCCAAAGTGGTAAATGCCGTGCAGGCCCAGCTTGAGCGCTACTCCCACACCTGCTTTCAGGTGACCATGTACGAGCCTTACGTCAAACTGGCAGAGCGCCTGAACCAGCTGGCTCCCGGGGACTTCGAGAAGAAAACCATCTTCCTGACCACCGGTGCGGAGGCCGTCGAGAACGCCGTAAAAATCGCCCGGGCCTATACGGACAGGCCTGCCATTGTCAGCCTGACCAGTTCTTTCCACGGGCGCACCCTTCTGGGCATGAGCCTGACGGGAAAAGCAGCATACTACAAACAAAACTTTGGCCCTTACGCACCAGAGGTCTACCACGCACCTGTGCCCCATGCCTACCGAGGAAGGGACACTGCTCAGGCCCTCGAAGCCCTGAGGGAACTCTTCCAGACCACAGTGGACCCCTCCAGGGTTGCTGCCATCATTTTTGAACCTGTGCTCGGAGAGGGTGGATTCATTCCTCTTCCAGCAGCCTACCTGCAAGGCCTTCGAGAACTGGCAGACCAGCATGGTTTCCTTTTGATCGCAGATGAAATCCAGTCTGGGTTTGGTCGCACCGGAAAAATGTTTGCCATTGAGCACTCTGGCGTGGTGCCTGACCTGATCACCGTGGCAAAAAGCCTTGCAGGCGGACTTCCCCTCTCTGGTGTGATCGGCAGGGCAGAGGTGATGGACGCACCCGCCCCAGGAGGACTCGGAGGTACCTATGCAGGGAATCCGCTGGCCTGTGCTGCAGGTCTTGCAGTGCTGGACATTCTGGAAGAAGAAGGGCTGGCACAGGCAGATGCCCTTGGAGCCCTGTTGAAAGACGAATTCCAGCGCCTCTCCGAGAAGCATCCTTTTGTGGGAGAGGTGCGAGGGCTCGGTGCCATGATGGCCCTCGAAATCGTGCAGAATAGAGACAGTCGCACCCCCGACGCGGCCCTCACCCAGCGGATCATCGATCATGCGCGGGACAGAGGTTTGCTCCTTCTGAAGGCTGGAATGCACGGATCGGTGATCCGGGTTCTGGTGCCAGTGACCGCAGATTTGACAGATGTGCAGCGTGGTTTAAACCTTCTCGATGAAGCCATGACGGCAGCCAGTGGGGTGATATGAGCGCACAGGGACTCAGACTGCAGAACATCCACAAGACCTTCGCCGGGGTGGAAGCCCTCGGCAACATCAACCTCGACATCGAGGCCGGAGAGTTTTTCACCCTGCTCGGGCCATCAGGGTGTGGAAAAACCACCTTGTTGAGGATCATTGCCGGATTTGAAGTGCCAGACCGGGGCGAGGTCATCTTGCACGGTCAGGACATCTCCCAGAAAAGCGCCATGCAGCGGCCTGTGAACACCGTGTTCCAGTCCTACGCGCTTTTTCCACACCTCAACGTCTATGAGAATGTGGCTTTTGGTCTGCGCAGCAAACGCATTTCCGGCGCAGAGGTGGACAGAAGGGTCAAAAACGCACTGGAAATGCTGCGTCTGGGAGAATTTGCAAAGCGGTTCTCCCACCAGATGTCCGGCGGTCAGCAGCAACGGGTCGCCCTCGCCCGTGCCCTGGTCAATGAACCAGAAGTGCTGTTGCTCGATGAGCCCCTCAGCGCACTGGATGCCAAACTCCGCACCGAGGTGCAAATTGAGCTGCGCAGGCTGCAACACCAGCTGGGCACCACCTTCATTCTGGTGACCCACGACCAGGACGAGGCCATGAGCGTCTCGGACCGCATTGCTGTGATGCGCAAAGGAGCCATTGAACAGGTCGGGTTGCCCAGAGAGGTGTACGCAACCCCAAAAAGCCGTTTTGTTGCCGAGTTTCTGGGCCTGGCAAACCTGATTCAGGCCAGAATGGACCAGAAGACCGCCACCACTCCATTTGGTCGCTTGCACCTGTCAAATGCCCCCTCCTGGCAGGAAGGCATGCTGGTGATCCGCCCCGAGCGGGTTCAACTCTGTGAAGATCCACCCCTGGTGAACACCTTCCCCTCAAAAGTGCGGGATGTGGTGTACCGGGGGTCCTACCTTGAGGTGTGGCTGGACCGGGAAGACCTGCGGGTGCGCACGCCTCCCCACCAGAACCTCAGCGTCGGGCAGGAGATCTACGTGCACTTTCCCCAGGAAGCCCTGGTTCCCCTGGAGGCAACCCCATGAGAAACGTGCTGGTCTGGTACGGTGAACTCACCTCTGCCGGGAGCCTGCGCAGACGGGGCCTGGTCTTTCTGCTTCCTGCCCTTTTGTGGCTTCTGGGTTTCCTGATCCTGCCGGGTCTGGTCCTGATCGCTGTGAGCTTCGCAGAGCGTGGAACATACGGGGACATCGTGTGGAACCTGAGCCCTGAAAACTACAAACGGGCGCTGGGTTTTGGATTGTTTGGATGGAGCCCTGATTATCTGCTGATCCTCTGGCGCTCTGTTCTGGTGGCTGGGGTGACCAGTCTTTTTTCCGTGCTGCTGGCCTACCCGCTTGCTTTTTTCATTGCCTCCCGTCCAGAGCGCACCCGCTATTTGTGGCTGACCCTGGTGATCATTCCCTTCTGGACCAATCTGGTGATTCGCACCTACGCATGGTTTCTGCTGCTGGCCCCCGAGTCTCCTTTTGTGAAGCTGCTGGCTTCCCTGAATCTGGTGCAGCCTGGAGACGCGCTTTACCCCAGTGCATTCGCCGTTTACCTGGGGATGGTCTCTGCTTTTCTGCCTTTTGTGGTTCTGCCCCTCTACAGCAGTGTTGAGCGCCTCAACTGGAGGCTGGTGGAGGCCGCGCAGGACCTGTACGCCAATCCGATCCGGGTGTTCATGCAGGCGATCTTGCCCCAGACCCTCCCTGGCCTCACGGTGGGGGTGATCCTCACCTTCATTCCGGCAATGGGCATGTTTGTGGTGCCAGACCTCCTTGGAGGGGCAAAATACCTGCTGGTGGGGAACCTGATCCAGCAGCAGTTCGGAGCGAGCCGTGACTGGCCTTTCGCTGCTGCCATCGCTCTGGGTCTGATGCTCATGACCCTGGTGGCCCTGAGGATCTACCGCACCCGCGCCACCGAGGTGGACCTCGTATGAGGCGGCATCTGGTTTCCGGCATCGCCCTGGCCACCCTGGCCTTCCTGTACCTCCCGATGCTGGCCGTCGCCGTCTACTCGGTGAATCAGGCGAAATATGGCATGGTCTTCACCGGATTCACCCTGAACTGGTACAGGCAGCTCATTCAGAACCAGGAGATTCTGGAGGCTGCCAGAAACACCCTGTTCCTGGCGCTGGTTTCCACGCTGATTGCCACGGTGCTCGGGACCATGCTTGCCATTGCCCTGGAACGCTACCCGTGGGGCAAGCGGGCGCAGAACTTCTTCAGCACCGTGCTCTATCTGCCTGTGGTCACTCCAGACATCATTCTGGCTGCCTCACTGGTGGTCGGATTCAGCCTGCTCAGGGTGGTTTTCAGTGGATTTGAACTGGGCATGCCTGCCATGATCATCGGGCATGTGACGTTTCAGGTGGCTTTTGTGACCCTCGTGGTGCAGGGCCGCATGAAGGCCTTTTCGCGCGATCTGGAAGAAGCGGCCCGCGACCTCTACGCCAGCAATGCAGATGTGCTCAGGCGCGTGCTGCTTCCGCTCCTCACCCCCGGAATCGTTGCAGGGGCCATGCTGGCCTTTACCCTCTCCCTTGATGATTTCGTCATCAGCTTCTTCACCGCAGGACCCGCAAGCACCACCCTTCCCCTTTTCATTTACGCCTCGGTCCGGCGCGGGGTCACCCCCGAGATTCACGCCCTCTCCACCCTGGTTTTTCTGGTCACGGTCATTCTGGTGCTTGTCGCAGAGCGCCTCTCAAGGAGGAAGTCACAATGAAAACTTCAAAATGCTGGATGCTGGGCCTCACGCTGATCTCGGGAATGGCTTTTGGTGCAGGAAAAGAACTGCGCATCTACAACTGGTCGGAATACATGGACCCACAGATCCTCAAGGACTTTGAGAAGAAAACCGGCATCAAGGTGCGCCAGGACCTCTTTGAATCCAACGAGGAGATGGTTGCCAAGCTGCAGGCCGGAGGGGTGAGCCAGTACGACATCATCGTGCCTTCCAACTTCATTGTGCCCACCCTGATCAACCTGAAACTGGTGCAACCGCTGGACCTCAAGAAAATCCCCAACCTCAAGAACCTCGATCCCAAATTCAAGAAACTCCCCTTCGATCCCAACAACAAGTACTCGGTGGCTTACCAGTGGGGCACCATTGGACTGGTCTACAACAAGGATGTGATCAAAAAGCCTCCAACCAGCTGGGCAGTGATCTTCGATCCCAAACAGGCCAACAAGAAATTCGTGATGTTTGACTCCATCCGCGAGATGATGGCCATTGCACTCGGATACCTCGGACACGACATCAACACCGTGGACCCCAACCAGGTGAAAGCCGCTGGCAAACTCTTGTTCGACACCAAAAAGAACAGCAATTTCCAGGGATTCGATGCGGGCGTGGTGGGCAAGAACAAGGTGCTGGCAGGCACCGTCACCATGGCCGTGGCCTACAACGGCGACGCGGCCCGCGCCATGAGCGAGAGCCCCAAGATCGGCTATGTGCTTCCCAAAGAAGGGGGCAGCATCTGGGTGGATTCCCTGATGGTTCCAGCCAAAGCGCCCAACAAGGACGCCGCCATGCAATTCATCAATTACATTCTGGACGCCAAGGTGGGAGCGCAGCTCTCCAATTTCATCCAGTACGCCACCCCCAACAAGGCCTCGCTGCCCTACATCAATGCGAAAGACCGCAAAAACCCTGCCATCTACCCCACAGAAGCAGAGATCAAAAACCTCAAGTACATCGTTGATCTGGGCAAGAACAACCGCCTCTACGATGAAGTCTGGACCGAGGTCAAGTCGAGGTGACATGCTTCCGCTGACTGCGTGCATTCCACCTCCGGTATGGAGTGAGTTGACCGTTCACTGAAGCATGGCGGTGATGCCGAGGGCCAAGAGCCGAGGGCCGAGGGCATGACGAACAGCCTTTGCTTCAGCAACAACCTGAATCCGTGGGTCTGGGCGAGGGCTTTTCTGGCTCTCGGCCCTCGGCCCTCGGCCCTCGGCCCTCAAGGAGACATCCATGCCCCACATCCAGCTCAACACCCCCATCCCAGGCCCGAAAAGCACAGAAATCATGAAACGCCGCATGGAGGCCGTCTCCAATGCCCTCGGTCAGGCCATGCCCATCTCGGTGAAACGGGCAAAAGGTTCACTGGTCGAAGATGTCGATGGGAATGTCCTGATTGACCTTGCCGGGGGGATTGGCACCCTCGGGGTGGGCCATGCACCTGATTTTGTGGTGAAAGCCATCCAGGAGCAGGCAGAAAACCTGGTTCACATGTGCTCCATCGTGGCCACCTATGAGCCTTATGTGGAGCTCTGTGAGGAACTGAACCGCATCACCCCCGGAGACTTCAAAAAGAAAACCCTGCTGGCCAACGGTGGCTCTGAAGCCGTGGAAAACGCTGTGAAGTTTGCCCGCAGGTACACCGGACGCCAGGGGGTGATTGTTTTTGAAGGGGCCTACCACGGACGCACCAACCTGACCATGAGCATGACCAGCAAATACGCCCTGTTCAAAAAGGGATTTGGTCCATTCGCCTCGGAAATTTACCGTGTGCCTGCCCCCAGCTTCTACCGTGTTCCAAAAGGCATGACGCAGGAAGCCTACCTGGAGTGGTGCTGCAACAATCTGGAGCATGCCCTGATCTCCCATGTGGATGGGAGTGCTCTGGCTGCGATTGTCATTGAGCCTGTGCTCGGAGAGGGGGGCTTCATCCCGATGCCTGAACCCTTCCTGCGCAAAATCCGCGAAATCTGCACCCGTGAAGGGGCTGTGATGATCGCCGATGAGATCCAGTCTGGCTCTGGCCGCACTGGAAAACTCTATGCCATTGAGCATTCTGGGGTGGTTCCTGATCTCATCATCAGTGCCAAGAGCCTGGGTGGAGGAATGCCCATCAGTGCCGTGACGGGACGTGCAGAGATCATTGATGCACCGCACACCGGAGGGGTGGGCAGCACCTACGGGGGCAATCCGGTGGCCTGTGCTGCAGCCCTGGCCGCCATAAGGCACATCAACACGCCAGAAGTGCTGTCTCAGGCCGCCAGGGTGGAGCGTGTGGTCCGGGAGGTCTTTGAGCCTTTAAAAGGCAAAGTGGCTGCCCTGGGTGATGTGCGTGGGGTCGGGGCCATGATGGCCGTTGAGTTTGTCAAAGACCACGATACGCTGGAGCCCTGGTCGGACTTCGTGATGGAAGTGGTGAAACGCAGCCTGCAACGGGGTGTCATTGTGATCCGGGCTGGCCTGTACACCAATTGCATCCGCTTCCTGCCTCAGCTTGACATTCCTGAAGACCAGCTTCGTGAAGCCCTGCAGGTGGTCGCAGAAGTGGTGCAGCAGGTGGACCAGGACCTGGGGGTGGTCCGTGCCTGAGCGTTTTCGGGTGGTGCAGTCCACCCCGGACATGGCGCACAGGCTCGCTGAAATCCAGCGGGCCTGCTTCCCCGACCTTGCCGAAGGGGAACTGATGCGGGCAGAGCACTACCTCTCCCACCAGAAGGTCTTTCCGGAAGGTCAGCATGCCGTTCTGGATGAAGAGACTGGACAGGTTGCAGCATCAAGCAGTGACCTCAGGATGAATGTGGATTTCGAGCACTTTGAGCACCGCTACATGGACGCTGTGGACAACAATTACCTCACCAATCACAACCCGGCAGGGGAGTGGCTGTATGGGGCAGACATTGCCGTGCATCCAGAGTACAGAGGTCATGGTCTGAGCACACTCCTGTACAACGCCAGGCACGATCTGATCCGCAGGCTGGGTTTAAAGGGTCATGTGGCTGGAGCGATGCCCAAAGGCTACCACTTGCATCCAGATTTGAGCATCGAAGAATATGTACAGAAAGTCGTGGCAGGCGAACTCAGAGATCCGGTGCTCAGTGTGCAATTGAAAAGGGGCTATCAGGTGCATGGCATCATTCCGGATTATCTGGAAGACCCGAGCTGTGGACATTACGGGGTGTTCATCGTCTGGCACAACCCTGAGGTGTCCCAATGAGCACCCTGTACCGCAATGCCAACATCTGGGGCAGTGAAGCCACCTCCATTCTGGTGCGAGATGGGACCATTGAAGCCATAGGGTGGGAAGGAGCAGCAGATCAGGTGATCGACCTGCAGGGTGCCCACCTGCTTCCTGGTTTCAATGATGCCCATGTTCACATCTGGAAAGTGGGCCAGCTTCGCACAACCACCCTGGACCTCAGGGGCATTCAGACCCTGCCCGATCTTTTTGACCTCATCAGGGACAGGTTGCAGACCCTGAAGCCTGGAGAGTGGCTGTATGCCAGAGGCTGGAATGAGGCGAACCTGCAGGAAAAACGGCCACCACTGCGCACAGAGCTGGATCAGATCGCACCAGAGAACCCAATCCTGCTCACCCGCACCTGTGCCCACATTCATGCTGCAAATTCTCTGGCCTTTGAGCTTGCTGGAATCCATGCGGAAACCCCCAGTCCTCCTGGAGGTGAGGTGCACTTCGAGAAAGGCTTGCTGCTCGAAACGGCCCTCGGCCTCATCCAGAAAGCCATGCCAAGGCCTACCGTGCAGGACTACGAACGCTGGGTCCTGGCCGGGTGCGAACACCTGCGGGACCAGGGCTGCACCCACGCCACCGATCCAGCAGTTGACCCCCCACTCCTGCAGGCTTACATCAACCTGGCAGAGCGGGGTGAGCTGCCCATCCGGGTGAATGTCCTGTACATTCGCAGGCCTGATGGAGGCAAGGAAACCTACCCCCTGCCTGAGCCACATGAGCACCCTTACCTGCGTGTGAAGTCCGTCAAGTTCTTTGCAGACGGCGGTCTTTCTGGAGCCACGGCAGCGCTCAGCGTTCCCTACCAGAACACCCCTGAGCCATCCCAGGGGGTCTTGCGTTTTGACACCGATGAACTTTATGAGCTCATGCTCGAAGCCCATCTGGCAGGGTTTCAGATTGGCACGCACGCCATTGGAGACCGGACCCTTACACAGGTCCTTGGCATCTACCAGAGGCTGTACACAGAGCATCCCAGCAATGTGCGCCACCGCATCGAGCATTTCGGTCTTCCTGACCCACAACACCTGAATCTCGCCCATGAACTGGGGATCATTGTGGTGCCCCAGGCGATCTTCCTCAGGGAATTGCGGGTCAACTTTGAGCGTTACCTCCCTGAAAGTTTCAAAGCCAGATGTTATAACCTCAGGCAGATGCTGGATGCCGGACTCACTGTGGCCCTGTCGAGTGACGGTCCGGTGGTGAAAGAACTCCGGGTGCTAGAAGGCATCCAGGCCGCCATACATGAAGGCATAAGGCCAGAGAACAACCTCACCCTTGAAGAAGCTGTGGAAGCCTACACCCTTGGAGGGGCGAAAGCCCAGCAGCAAGAACACCTGTACGGAGACCTCACTCCAGGCAAGAAGGCAGATTTTGTGCTGCTCAGCCACTCCCCTGATGATCCGCAGGCCCGCATTCTCAGAACCATCCTTGCAGAGGAGCACCCATCATGACCACCCAGGTACTGGATTACCCCACCCAGGCTTACATCAACGGACAGTGGACCTCCACTGGACGCACCTTCACCATCACCAACCCGGCCACTGCAGAAAAACTCTTTGAAGTGACCGACTGTGGTGCACCCCAGGCAGAGGCTGCACTCCAAGCCGCTCTGGAAGCACAGAAGACCTGGAGGAAAGTGAACCCCTTCGAACGAGGACGCATCATTGCAAAGTGGGCCGCCCTGATGCACGAGAACAGTGAAAAACTCGCTCGCATCATGACCCTGGAGATGGGCAAACCCATCATCGAAACCAGAGGTGAGGTCAAGTACGCTGCCAGTTTTGCGGAGTGGTACGCCGAAGAAGGCAAGCGTTACGCAGGGGAGATGCTGCACATGCCTTTCGACCACAAGCGGGCCATGGTGCGCTATGACCCGGTGGGCGTGTGCTATGCCGTCACCCCCTGGAATTTCCCTGCTGGCATGGTCACCCGAAAAGTGGCACCAGCCCTGGCCGCAGGTTGCGTGATGGTCCTCAAACCCGCAGAACAGAGCCCGGTCACAGCCCTTTATCTGGCTGAACTCTGGGAGCAGGCCGGAGGTCCAGAAGGCACCTTCCAGGTTCTGCCCTCACTGGACCCAGTGCCGGTCAGCAAACCTTTCATCGACAGTGCAGACTGCCGCAAGATCACCTTCACCGGAAGCACCGAGGTCGGGCGTATCCTCTTCACCCAGGCTGCGCAGACCCTCAAACGCATCTCCTTTGAGCTTGGGGGACACGCGCCTTTCATCATCTTCCCCGATGCAGACCTCGATCTGGCCGTCAAGGAAGTGATGCTGGCAAAATACCGCAATGCGGGGCAGACCTGCGTGTGCGTGAACCGCCTGTACGTGCACGAGGACATTGCAGAGGCCTTCACAGCAAAACTGGTGGAGAAAGTGAAAACCCTCAAGGTGGGCAACCCCATCGAGCAGACCACCAGCATCGGGCCACTGGTGGAAGAACAGGGCCTCAGAAAAGTGGAGCGCCACGTTCAGGATGCTGTAGAAAAAGGCGCGACGCTGGACTTTGGAGGGGAAAGTCTGGGTGGACTGTTCTACTCCCCCACCGTGCTCTCCAACGTCACCTCAGACATGCTGATCATGAACGAAGAGACTTTTGGACCCGTGGCCGCCATCACCACCTTCAAAACCACCGAGGAGGCCATCGAACTTGCCAACAACACCCCCTTTGGTCTTGCCGCCTACCTGTGGACCAAAGACATTGCCACAGGCTTCAAGGTCTCAGAAGCCCTGGAATACGGCATTGTTGGCGTGAACGATGGTGTCCCGAGCGCTGCAAGCCCTCACGTTCCCTTCGGAGGCATGAAGTTCTCGGGGGTCGGACGTGAAGGGGGGCACTGGGGCCTGATGGAGTACCTGGAGCCCAAACTGGTCAGTTACGGCCTCTATGACTGATTGACCTGCCACACAAAACCAAAAAGGCGTTCCCCCCGACCAGGGAACGCCTTCCATTTGCTGTTGAGGTGTGCTCTCTATTCTCAGTAGTAGTGGTACCAGCCAGCGGCACGCACGGCTGCATGGTACGCCTCGGCGCTCTTGTTGCAGGCGTAACGCAGGGGGTTGTACCAGGCGTAGTTGCTGGAGCAGATGGAGAGCATGTTGCTGTAGAACTTCGAGTCGATTTTCAGGCGGTTCCACTCATTGGCCATGCCGAACTTCCGGTAATTGCGGTAACCAAAGTCATGCTGGTTGCAGGCATTGCGGAAGCGGCTGTTGGCATCTCCGAAAATGGTGGAGACCCAGCCAGGCGCAGAGCATCCATCCCGGCCCCAGTTGAATTGGGGGTAAGATCCACGTCTGCTGTAGTAGGAGTTGTAGTTGGACATGCTGCCCAGGGCAATGGAGACCATCAGGGCATTCTGGGGTTCAATGGCAATCTGTCCATCTGCCTCTGCGGACTGTTTGAGGGCTTCACGGAAGCTCTGGGCCACCTCGGGCTGGTTGGCCTCCAGTTCCTGCAACAGGGCCTGGTCTTCTGCGCTGATGCCGCTCTGGATGTCGGCGCCAGGCACCTGGGTGCTGGAACAGGCCGCGAGGGTCAGGGTGAGCAGGGCTGCGGGAAGAATCATTTTCAGGTTCATGTGCGCCTCCTAATGCAGTGGTGTGGAATCTGGGGAAGAGAAAGACGGTGACTGTGCCCCTTTGCCTTTCACTGGGATCATGATAGCCAGGGGCTGTAGAATGGGCGTAAATCGAAAAATGGTGTCTGGAAAGGCGGGAATACGCATTTCTTGGCTGGGCTTCAGGTGTGCAGGGGAATTCCCTTAATCCAGAGGCTGCTGCCTTTTTTGTTAAACTGGGTCAAGAAGCAGTGCAAGTTCGCTGATCACTGGTGCTGAGAGCATCAGCAGTTGTCTTTTGCCGTTTCACAACAGCAGAAACAGCGATGACCTGCCTTCTGGACGATGTATGACATGAAAAGATCCCGCAAGCCTGACATGCAGATCTGCTGCCTGGGGCTCCCGGTCCTGATCCAGGGGTCCAGAAGCCATCCGTTGCCCAATGAACGCTCCCTGTGGTTTCTGACCTACCTGGCCGCACAGGAGGGCTGGGTGATGCGAGAAGAACTGGCCCGTGTGTTGTGGCCCGATGCAGAATCCAGTGTGGGACGGACCCGGCTCAGGCAATTGATTTTGCGCATCAAGGACCAGGATCTCGCTCCGCAACTGGAAATCGAGCCACACCGTCTGCGCTGGAATTCGGGCTGTGATCTTCATGTTTTCCGGGAGGCTTACCAGCGGGAAGACTGGGAGATGGTGAACCAGATTTACCGGGGGGCTCTGCTCATGGGGTGCTCCACAGAGGCATCCGATGAATTCACGGCCTGGCTGGATCTGGAGCGTTTCAAATTGCAGACCCAGTGGAGGCAGGCGGCCCACCAGCACGCCCTTGTGCTGCAGAAGCAGGGCCAGGTGCAACAGGCACAGGTCGTGCTGGAACGCATTCTGGATTCAGATCCTCTTGCAGAGGATGTGCTCTGTGATTACCTGCGCATGGCCACCCACAATGGTCATGCAGATGCTGCCACATCCCGTTACCGGCATTTTGTGCGGGAACTTCAGGAGCAGCTGCAGATGAAACCCAGACAGGAAACCCAGGATCTTTTTGCCCTGCTCAGGCAGGAATTGCCCCAGGAGGGAACAGAAAAACCTGCTTTAGAGCGTTCTGCTCCCATGCAAATGACCTCCTCGCTGATGGGCAGAACGCAAGAATTGCAGGAGATCCTGACCCAGCTTTCCCAGGCACAGGTGCGTCTGGTGTCCCTGACCGGAGTGGGAGGGGCAGGGAAGACCCGCCTGGCCCTGGAAGTGGCCCGACAGTTCCCGATGCCCTCGCTTTTTGTCAGTCTGGTGGGACATCCAACGGAAGAGTCCATTCTGCCCCGTCTGGCACAGGAACTCGGAGTGACCCTCACCTCCCTCCAGCAGGGATCGGAGCAGGTTCAGAGGGCACTTTCAGGCAAACAACTGCTGGTGATTCTCGACAACGCTGAGCAGGTTCTGGAGCACACCCGAGAAGGGGTGAATGTGCTGCTGCAGTGCCCAGATGTGAAGGTGCTGGTGACCTCCAGAATTTGCCTGGGTCTGCCAGGAGAGCATGTGCATGCCCTTGGGGGTCTCGATGCAGGTGAACTTGAAGCGGAGGTGTCTCCTGCCCTGCAGCTCCTGATGGAAGCCGCCAACAAGGTGATGCCCCAGAACCAGTGGACTGAAGAAGAACGGGACGCTGCACGTCAGATCTGTAATCGGGTGCAGGGGCTCCCTCTGGGTCTGGAACTCGCCGGGGCCTGGAGACGGCTGCTGGGCTGGACGGAAATTCGGGATGAACTGGAGCAGAGCCTCGATTTCCTGACTGGAGCCCTTCCAGGTCTGCCAGAAAGGCATTCTGGCATCCGCATTGTGTTTGAGCATTCCTGGCGTCTGCTTCCCACAGGATTGCAGCAGGCCCTGCTGGACCTGATGGTGTTCCGGGGCAGTTTCGAAAGGGCCTCTGCCCTGAAGGTCACCGGCATCAGCAACCGCGACCTGCTTTCCCTGGTGGACCACTCCCTGGTCAAACGGGTGAGGGGAAGCGACCAGCGTTTTGAGGTGCATGAACTTATAAGGGAATTCGTCGCAGAGAAACAACCTGGGGGCAACGTTCAGACCCAGGTGCGTCGGAACCACGCCCGCTATTTTGTGGGGTTCATCCAGCAGCATGATCCGTATGCTCCCGGGGCCAACCAGCAGTGGGCCCTGCAGAAATTGACCCAGGAGTACGACAACCTCCAGATTGCCCTGCATTCCCTGTATGAGGCCTGTGACACCCGCACACTGCTGTCCCTCCTCACGCCTCTGTGCCTGTTGTGGGTCACCCGCAACATGACCCTGCAGGCTTACGACTGGCTGGGCAGAATCCGGGACATGCCGGGCGTGCAATCCGACCCTGCCCAGTACGCAGAACTGCTGCTGAACTACGGCAACCTGGCCCGTTTTCTCGGAGACTTCTCCACAGCAGAGCCTTACTACCTGGACAGCCTGAGCCGTGCCGAGGAGCATGGCCTGCATCACACAGCTTCTGCTGCCCGCAACAGCCTGGGGGCCATGTACCTGATTCACCGGAGGGTTCAGGAAGCACAGCGGCTGTTTCAGGAGAACCTGCACAGGCTTTCCACCCAGCAGGACGCATGCACCCACCAGCAATCCTTCAGCCGACTGGGGATGGGACATGTGTGCCGCTTTCACGGCGATTTCGGGGCTGCAAAACAGTACTTTCAGGACAGCCTGAGGCTCATCCAGTGCCGTGGGACCCACCATTTCCTGGCTTACGTGTATGAGGGGCTTGGCATTCTCGCCCTGGACCAGGGGGAACTGGAAGACGCCCACCTGTGGATCTCTCGCTGTATAGCTGAAAAAAACCGCATGGACAACAAGTTCGAACTGGCTGTTTCATACTACGATCTGGCGTGCATCGCCAGGGCTCAGGGGAACACCACCGAGGCCCTCACCCACCTGGTGAACAGCATTCAGCTGTCTGTGCATGGAAACCAGTTGCAATCCCTCCCCGCGGCGGTGGAACAGCTTGCGGAGGTGATGGCCCTTCTGCGGTGCCCTCTGGATGCCCTGCAACTGTGGGGTACAGCCTCCGTGCTCAGAAACCGCATTCAGCTTCCATTTGCCCGTCCCTTTCCTGAACGCTCCAGAGCGCTGTACCGCAGCGCCAGAGAAGTGGTGGGTCCTCTGGAAGCCAGCCAGCACGAGGCAGAGGGCAGCAGGTTGACCCTGGTTCAACTGTCTCGACTGGTGACAGACCTGTCCTGCAGGGTTCAGAAGCAGCCTTTGCCTCTGGCAGGTGGGAATGGAACCCAGCGCTGGTCTGTGCACTGATCGGGGAAAGACCTGATCGGCAGCTTCCTGATGGCGCACTGCAGTTCTGGACGCTAGATTGGGTCAGGAGGACCAGCCTTGATTCCTTTTTACAATGCCCCTGCCCTGAACCAGCCACCTGCTGAACTGGTGGTTTATGTCAAGGAGCACACCCTCAAAAAACCCCAGACCCTGCAAATGCTCACCATTGATTTCCCGGATGGGATGCGGGTCAAATACGCCCTGACCAACCAGAAGAACTGGCAAAAAATCACCGAACAATCCAGGTGCCTGAACCCACAGCAGTCTGTTCTGGTGACCCTGATTCCCCGCAAGGAGAGCGCAAGACACTCTGCCATCAGTTACACCCTGCTTTGTGAGGACATCAAAAACCACGTGGTGCTCAGTTTTGCCCAGAGCAGTTCCGGGGGCATCACGGTGAAACAGACCTCCAGTCCAGGTGACAGCATGAAAAAGGCAGCCCTGCTGAAACGCTGAGCTGCCTGCGCCTGCGTGTGTTCCTTACTGTTTGAGTTCTTTGCGTTCCTCTCTGGCCGTGCGGATCAGTGAGAAGATCACTCCACCTGCCAGCAGTCCCAGGGTCACGCTGAGGGAGAGCACAGGGTCCATCTTGCCGAAAATCTGGTTGTAGAAAATCTTGAATCCAATGAACACCAGCACCAGGGCCAGGGCATACTTCAGGTATTCGAAGCGGTTCACCATGGCGGCCAGAGCAAAATACAGTGCCCTCAGGCCCAGAATGGCGAAAATGTTCGAGGTGTACACGATGAAGGGGTCCTGGGTGATGGCGAAAATCGCTGGAATGCTGTCCACTGCGAAGATCACGTCTGCAAACTCGACCATCACCAGGGCCAGGAAAAGGGGTGTGGCATAACGCACGGACTTCTGGGTCACTGGATCTTTCAGGCGAACAAAGAAGTTCTGGCCGTGCAGGGTGGGGGTGACTTTGATGCGCTTGCGAATGAAAGACAGGATCTTGTTGTTCTCGATGTCCTCTTCTTCGTCTTTGCTGAAAAGCATCTTCAAACCTGTGAAGAGCAGGAAAGCCCCGAACACATACAGCACCCAGTCAAAATTGCTGACCAGCGTTGCCCCCAGACCAATCATGATGGCCCTCAGGACAATCACGCCCAGAATGCCCCAGAAGAGCACCCGGTGCTGGTACTTTCTGGGAATCGCCAGTGCAGAAAAAATCAGGGAGATCACAAAAACATTGTCCAGCGAGAGGCTTTTCTCAACGGCGTAGCCCGTGTAGTAAGACAGGGCAGCTTCAGATCCCATCTGCCACCAGATGAAACCACCGTACAGCACAGCAATGGCGATGTAGAACGCCGAGAGTTTCAGGCTCTGGGCCACCCCGATTTCTTCGGTCTGGCGTCTCTTGCTGAGAATGCCAAGGTCAAAGGCCAGCAAGCCCAGCACCAGCACAATGAACATCAGCCAGGTCCACAACGGCTTTCCGAGGTAACTGAGGGTCAGGAGGTCCATCACAACGCGCACTTCCTTTCCGACTGGTGGTCTGCAAAACGACAGAAACCCTGAGCAAACCAAACACAGTCTGCTCAGAGTCTCGCGATTTTCTGGTCCTGACCGGGCACTGTGCGTGCCGTACTGACGATCAACACCACCACCGGAAAGTGGGTGCTACTCCCTCTGAATGGTTTCATGCTAAACAAAAATGATGAGAATCTTCTTTGAACCTGTGCAGGGAAGCCCCTGGATAGTGCTACAGATCACAATAGAAATCATGAACCAAAAGAACTCCACATGAAGGCCGCGTAAGTCAGGCCTCCCAGACCTGCAATTTTCTTCGCCAGTTCAGGGTTGGAAGGGGCCACAAAACAGGCAATGGCCAGAAACACCCACACCAGACTGTGCCCCCAGCGTTGCAGAAAATACCGCAAGCCCACAGCAGGACGGTGGGGAAACACAAACACAAAGACCGTCGCCACCCCCATGCACAGCAAACCCCAGATCCAAAAAGGCACACCAAACAGATTCATTTTTTACCTCTCATGAAGAGTGAAGCCACCAGCAGGGCCAGCAGGGCCAGGCTGGGAACAAGTTCAGGTGACAGGGGCACAAGCAGCACAGCAACCCCCAGCACCACGAGAGCCACACTGAACCCGTACCTGTCCCGGAATGAAGTGAGGTGCTCGGGCACCTGCCATGCAAACCATCCTGCGAGGGAAAAACACACCAGGGTCCAGATCCAATGGGGCAGTCCAAAGAAGTCCATGTCTGAATTCAGGTACGAGGTGATGGGGTTGGGGTTCCCTGAAGGAGGCGTTGATGGGAAGGCGTGCAGAAACAGACAGCCAAAAATATGGAGCAAGACACAGTTGGAGTTTTTCCTGCTTCAAAGAAGTTCCCCCGGTGTGCACCGGGGGAAACCAAAGAGCCTGCGGGTTTTGCGCAGATTGTTATTTTGAAGAGACCACTGGAATTTTGCGCAATTGCAGAGCGTAATAGCTTTTGGCGCCTTCCGTGTTTTTCTGGTTGGAAACTTTCAGGTAATAAAGGCCGCTGCTGGGTGCAGTGTAAACCACTGCACTGTCTGCCATGCCCATTTGCACACCTGTTGCAACCTGCTCCTGTTGTGAATTGTAGATTTCGATCTGTGCAAAAGCCTGTGACCCCAGGTTGGAAGCCAGTGCAGCAAACTGGAAGGTGTCACCAGCATTTATCACAGCACTGTAGATGTCCACATCTGCACCCTTGGTGGGAACAACGGGCCTGTAGTTCTCATTGTCGAAGGTGCCACCCACCACCACTCCTTTTTCCAGCCACTCTTGTGGTGCACCAGAGGTGTTTGTCGCATAAGTGAAGGTGTTGTTGCGGGCATACCCTCCCTGGACATACTCGTACAGGTCAGCTGACATGGTGTAATTGAGCATCACTGCTTTTTCCACTCCAGATGCCACGGTGATGTTCCCGGTGAGGGTGGTGCGCTGTCCGCCAATCCCAAAGAGGTCTGGACCTCCCACATTGACCTGATAGCGTCCAGGTTCCACCCCTGCGAAGACAGCGATGCCCTGGTTGTCCAGAAGCCCGGCACCCGTTTTGGTCAGGTAAGGCAGCCCTTTGTTTTGCCCATCCTGTGGAACCAGGGTTACATCCACTCCGGGCAGACCAAAACGGTCAATCAGCGAGGTGACCCGCACTGCCAGGTAACCCCCGTCCTGTGGGAGGGTGTCTTTGCTGAAGGCCAGGGCTTTTTGCAGGTTCAAGCGACCCTGGGGCTGGTCTTTCATGGGGTCCGTGCTGTTCACCAGGATTTTCTTGACCTGATAAGGGGTGAGTGTGACACCCAGTGCAGCTGCCCTTTCGAGCACCAGGGCTGCTCCCCCTGCCACCACTGGACCGGCCATGGAGGTTCCACCGAAGAGGCCATAACCGTTGTTTGTGCTGCCATAGGTGGTGAGCCCATCTGTCCCAGGAGCGAACAGGTCCACCCGTGGACCAATGTTTGAGAAGTTGGTTTTGGTGTCGGTGTTGGTGCTGGCACCCACCGAGATCACACCAGGGAAGGCCTCAATGCCGTTGTGCAGGTCGCTGTAATCGTTGCCCGCCGAGGCGACCACAACCACATTGTTGGCAAGTGCGTAATCCACGGCATCTTTGAGCAGGGGGCTGTAACCGCCTCCACCCCAGGAGTTGTTGAGGACCTTGGCGCCATGATCCACAGCCCACATCATTCCGAAAGCAATGGCAAAATCATATCCGAATCCCCAGATTTCAGAACCGATACGCACGGGCATGAGGATTGCATCCGGGGCCACACCTGCGCCACCCACCCCGTTGTTCATGCGTTCGGCAATGGTTCCGGCACTGCCGCTGCCGTGGGTGCTGTCGGTGAGTGGATCACTGGGTTGCAGCAAGTTGGGTTTTGTGAAGTCGGTGGTGGTGAAGGCATCAATGCCAGTGACAATTTTTCCATCGGCTTTGAGGTCTTCATGCAGGCGGTTGAAATCCGTGTCCACCACGCCCACAATGATGCCTTTGCCTGTGGCGATGTTCCGCACCTGATTGGCCTTGACGTTGTTCAGCCACCACTGTTTGATGACCAGCGGATCACTGGCAGTGCTTTGTTTTTCAAGGGTGGGTTTGCTGGTCAGGGGTCCAGAAGTGCCCGCAAGGGGCACCCTGGGCATCAGATGCTTTTGAGCGGACTGGGCATATCTCAGCAGGCCAGTGTTGCTGAGGGCACGTGATACTTTGCTGGCAGAAAGGTCCCCAGGCAGGGTCAGCACGGCAAACCGGTTGCTGCTTCGGGCGGGCACCATTCGGGTCGTGAGGGTGGCTCCCAGTGAACGCACCATGACTTCAAAGGCGTTTTCCGTCTGGGCTGTGTAACTGACCACCACCTGGTTGGTGCTGTCCTGGGTGTCCTGGTCTTTGAGCAGGGCTTCACGTGGAGGCAACTGCTGCTGAACCATTCCAGCGAGTGAAGGGTTGCTGTAAACAGACTGCCATGCTTTTTCAGTGTTCTGTTGGGCTTCTGGGGTGACGCTTCCACATGCGGCCAGCGTCAGGGCCAGACTCAGCCCCAGAATGGATTTGGTGGTTTTCATCAATTGCTCCCATCCCCGGTAGAGAAAGTGCTGAGTTTTCCGTCACAAACAGGACCGCCGAAGTTGCACTGACCAAACGGCAGGAAGATGAAACTCCAGTCCTGGGCCACAGAAATGGCGGTGAAGTCCTTGTTGAAGGCTGCAGCAGAAAGGGCAAAGGTGTACGAGTGGTAAGACTGCAGTTTTGGTGCTACGGCTTTCCCGTTTTCATTGAACGGCAGGCTGTAGATGTTGCCAGCACGCTTCAATCCCGGGGTTTTTCCATCATCGGAATACATGTAGTCCGGGCTCCCTTTGCAAAAGGCCATGCCCCAGTAGCATGTGGAGTTCTGCGATGGGTAATCCCAGATGGCGGGATAAAAGTAGCGCACATCACCCACCAGTTTGTCCACCGTCCAGGTCAGGGTGGGATTGACAGACACATTGGTGCTGTGGTTGTCGGGACCCAGTGAAACCACATTGAAAGCGTCCAGAGGGGTGGTGCTGGTGGTTTTGCCATAAGAATTGGTGGTGCTGTTGTAGGCTTCCACCTGATAGTAGGTGGTCTTTCCGGCTTCCAGGGTGGGATCAGAATCCCAGATGGTGCGCTGGTTGCCTGCCACCTGTGTGAGGGGCCTGAACACCTTGTTGTCGTAGCTTTTCCAGATGCGGAAGCCCAGCGGCTCACCACTGAGGTTGTTGTAATTCCAGCGAACCTGCACAAAGAGGTTGGTGTTGGCCGCAGGAGCAGCCATGGGTCCGACAGGGGTGCTCAGGTTGAGATCCGTGGAAACCGTGTAGGCCAGAGCCGAGGCTGTGGGGCCCTCTCCAAGGGGAGTGGTGCTGGGTGCAGACACCACATTCACTGGAATCAACTTCTGGATGCGGTTGCCGTTGAAATCATAGGCCACCACATTGAGCACCGTCAGGCCCTGGGCACCATTGAAAATGGGACCTCCCAGTGCAAAAATTCCGGTGTCCAGTTCAGTGTTTTTCGGATCATTGAAGAAGCGGAGTCCCGGGTCCATGTCGCTGTTGTGGTTGCCAATGGTCACATAAGCAGAAGTGGCACTCAGGGATTCATCTGCAGCTTTCACCTTGACCTGCAGGGCGAAAGGACGGTCGGTGGGGATGACCGTGCCGGGGGTCACATCCACCATGCTGTCTCCGACGGGGGTCTGTACAGCAGTCACCACTGGGGGTTTTGCCACCAGGGCATGAATCGCAATTTTCTGGATCACTTTGAGGGGCACTGCAGTTCCCGATTCTGTGACAATCACCCCTTCAATGCGGGATGCCGCATGGCCCTCCCTGCTGAAGTTCAAATTGTATACACCAGGATTCAGGTCCAGACTGAACTGGCCATTGCTGTCGGTTTCAATCGCGATGTCTGGCAGACCATCAACGGTGATGTGGCTGTCTGACACTGCAGCCCCAGCGTTGCTGGACACCACATTGCCTTCCACTTTGACCGTGCCTGTGCCATTGGCGTCGTAATTGATTTTGAAGGTGCTTTCTTTCTTGTTGCCTGCCTCATCGGTGGCGAGAATGAGCACGGTGTTGCTGCCCACCTGCAAGCCTGTCACTTCGGTGCTGAAGGTTCCATTTGCTGCCACGTTCAATGGCTGTGCAGGTCCAGCATTCAGACTGATGGTGGCAGCTTTGAATTTCACGTCATCGGTGATGGTGCCTTCAAGCAGCAATTTGGTCTTCGTGGTGGTCTGGTTGTTTGGAGTGCTGAATGTGATGGTGGGTGGGGTTTTGTCATTCAAGGACGGATTGTAATTGACCTTGAACTCGAATGTTTTTTCATTGTTCGACCCATCCACCACTTTGAGCAATACGGTATTGACTCCGGATTTCAGGCCAGTGACCTTGACCGTGAAAGCCCCTCCTGTGCCAAGGGTGATGACCTGCACTGCTCCACCATTCAGACTGTAGCTTGCAGATTTGATGCTGCCGTTGTCTTTGATGGTGCCCTGCAAGGTGACAGAATCTGTGCCCAGGGTCTGGTTGTTTTCAGTGACGACTTTAATCTCCGGTGGGGTTGTGTCTTTTGGGACCGAAACTGTTCCGCATGAAGCAAGGAGCAGTACAGCTGTTAAAGACAGACCAAACAGCTTTCCATTCATTTATCACCTCACAAGTCGCTTTCCGCATGAGGTTCGGGTATTCATTCAATTCCCCTGCCACAATGAGGATTATGGTGCTCATTCAACCCCATAAATCAGCTTCTTGTGATGCCAATCATATCTTTTCAGGAAATGCACTGTCAATAAGCAGGATGTCAACTTGATGGGTGAGGTTGTCAAAAGACAATTGACTGATTGTGACAACGAAAAGTTCAATGTACAACAGATGTTTTGACATGATGTTTGTGGTCATTCATGCCTCAATTTCACCTGATAAGAAAGTGCAGGTGAAAGATATAGATAAGTATGCATCAGACAATTGATGCTTCACCAAACCCTATTCGGCCTGTTTCATCCTCTTTCCCATTGTGATTGCCATTGAACAATAAAGTCCAGATTCCATTACACGACTGCCAGGAAAACTGCACAATCCCACAGCCGACTGATGTCTCACAACCACTTTAACAGCAAACGATGAACACGTCTGTGCTCAATGCTGAACCAGCAGCCCAGCCACCTCCTGCATGGTCCCACCTCCTGCATGGTCCCACCTCCTGCATGGTCCCACCTCCTGTGCAGGAGGTCACACAACTTCCTGTTTTCTCGCAGAAATATGGATTCAGCAGAAAGGGGCACGCCCGGCAGGGAGGCAGACGAAGGGTTTTCAAAAGATCGAGCAATTTGCTTTCACCTTTTGCACCAGGTGCCTGAGGGTACCCATCCTGACTCTATCCTTCAGGGCAACCCAGTCGGCACAGGACTGCAGTCCTTCGTCAATTGACCATTTTTCCATCGCTTTCTCTGCTAACCTATAGCGTATGTCGCGCATCACGCTGAAAAACGCACAGGACATCGAAGCACTGCGAAAGGCCGGAGGACTGGTTGCGGAAACCTTCCGTTACCTGGAACCTTTTGTGAAGCCCGGAGCCAGCCTGCTCGAACTGGACAAACTTGCGGAAGATTACATCCGCTCCAAAGGGGCCATTCCAGCCTACATCGGGTACAGGGGTTTTCCCAACACCATCTGTGTCGCTGTCAATGAAGGCATCTGCCACGGCATTCCCAGCCCATACCGCCTCAGAGAAGGTGACATTGTGGGCGTAGACATTGGGGTGCAGCTGAATGGCTACTACGGAGACGCCTGCTACACCTACACAGTGGGCCATGTTTCCCCTCTGGCTCGCAAACTGGTGGAAACCACCCGCGAGTGTCTGGAAGCCGCAATCAAGACCGTCAAACCTGGTTCTTACATCAAAGACATTGGTTTTGCCATTCAGGAACTCGCAGAATCCAGAGGGTTCAGTGTGGTCCGGGAATACATCGGGCACGGCATTGGCAAGAAATTGCACGAACAGCCGGACATTCCCCACTGGGTGCCAAAATCCCGCTCCCTGAACAGCACCTACAACACCCGTCTGAAAGAGGGAATGGTCTTCACCATTGAACCGATGATCAACGCTGGACATTATGCCACCAAGTTGCTGGCCGACCAGTGGACCGTGGTGACCGCCGATGGCTCTCTGTCTGCGCAGTTCGAGCACACCATTGCGGTGACCTCAAAGGGTGCAGACATTCTGACGTTATAGCCGAGAGCCAAGGGCCGAGGGCAAAAAGCCTCAGCTTTTAGCAGTCAGCGCTCAGCACTTGACACAATGCCTTTGCCAAAGCACCTTACGCTCTCGGCTCTCGGCTCTCGGCTCTCGGCTCTCGGCTCACTCACTGTTAAGCTCGCTGTCTAGGTTGAACACAGACTTGTGAATCCAGAACCGTTAGCATCAGGATAGATGAGCACGCAAAGACCAGCCCCTAGCTTCAGCTTTTATTATTTCGCTCGGTAACTTCCCGGGTGCGCTAGGCTTGCTGGATTCACTGCGCTCGGGAGACACCGGGCGCAGTTTTTTTGTGCTTTTCGATTGCCAGGACCAACGCTGAGGAGACTGAGATGCATAAACTGGAAAACCTGCACGTCACAGAGGTGCGACCCCTGATCACTCCCAAAGAACTCAAGGCCGAGTTGCCCCGCACCGAGAAGGCTGACCGTACAGTATTTGAGTCCCGTCAGATCATTGAAGACATTTTGACCAAGAAAGACGACCGTCTGCTGGTCATCACCGGTCCCTGCTCCATTCATGATGTGGATCAGGCCGTGGAGTACGCCACCCGTCTGAAAGCCCTCAAGGACAAATTGGAAGACAAGCTTTTCATCGTGATGCGCGTTTATGTGGACAAGCCCCGCACCACGGTGGGCTGGCGTGGTTTCATCCATGATCCTGAAATGAAGTACCAGAGCGACTTCAACCTGGGTTTGCGCAAGACCCGTGAAGTGATGCTGAAGATCAATGAACTCGGGGTGCCTGTGGCCACCGAGCTCCTCGATCCTTTTGTCCCCCAGTACATTGCGGACCTGCTGGTGTGGGGGGCCATTGGTGCCCGCACCACCGAGTCCCAGACGCACCGCACCATGGCGAGTGGCGTATCCATTCCGGTGGGCTTCAAGAACTCCACCGATGGCAATGTGAAAGTGGCCGTTGATGCGATCATTGCAGCGCAGAACAGACACACTTTCCTGGGCATCGACGAGAATGGCCAGGCGGCCATGATCGGTACCGAAGGCAACCCTTACGGCCATGTGATTCTGCGCGGTGGCCGCAATGGCCCCAACTACTCTGCCCAACATGTGCAGGAAGCCGCCCGTGAATTGCGTGAGGCAGGTCTGAACCCGGCCATCGTGGTGGACTGCTCCCACGCCAACTCCAACAAGGATTTCCGCAAGCAGAGCATCGCCTGGAATGAAGTGGTGACGCAACGCCTGGCAGGAGACCACGATCTGGTGGGTGTGATGCTGGAAAGCCACCTGAACGAGGGGGCCCAGAAGATCCCCGAGGACCTCAGTCAGCTCAGGTATGGCGTGAGTGTCACCGATGCCTGTGTGAGCTGGGAGGTCACCGAGCAGCTTTTGCAGCAGGCCCATGATGCCCTCTCCCAGAGTGTGGTTTCCAGGTAAGCCCGGAACACTTCATTTGCCGCCCGGACAGGGCGGCTTTTTGCTGGCCTATTTGATCGTAAGCGTTTCAAAATGGGTTCAAAAAGTGTATTTTCTGGATGAATTCAAACATTTAAACATCATGGTGAACATTAAAAACGTTTATCAACTCTGACTTTTATGGGTCAGAGTTCTGTGGGAGCGATTCCAGTACACTGCACTTCAAGCACAGGGTCCTGGACTTCAGGCAGGGTGCAAGGTCAGGAGCCAGATGTGAACATCGATCCCGCACAACCCATGTTTCGGAAGGACAGCCAGACCCGACAGAAGGAGAATTCCCGGTTGAAACTCAAATTCCGACCCCCCAGAGTGGCAGCCCTGCTTGGTCTGCTTTTCGCATTTCTGGTGCCCCTTGCTGTGATGCTGTTCTTTTTCCTTTCCGAGATCAATGACCGGATCGCGTTTTCGAAGAAGGAACTTCGCGGACTGGAATACACTCAGGGGGCAGCAAGGGTTCTGGAAATTCTTTCCCGCCAGAGGCTCTTGACCTCCTACAATCTGGCTGAAGGAACAGCACTGGTCGACCCTGAACTGGACCGTGAGCTGGAGCAGGCTGTGTCTACCCTCGAAGCCCTCACCAGGCAATATGGCAAGTCCCTGGACCTTTTGCAGGACTGGGAAAGCTGGCTGAATGGCTGGCGCAATGTTCACCAGCAAACCTCAGACTCCCAGCTGCTCAATGCCGCATCTCAGGCCTTCCTGATTCAGGAGGTGCAACACCTGATGGCAAAAGCAGGGGACACCTCAAACCTGATTCTGGACCCTGAACTCGACACCTACTACCTGATGAATGGTCTGATCAACATCCTGCCACAGCTGGCCTCCCAGCGGGGAGACATCTTGCATTCTGCCATGCAGATTGCGGCCAGCCAGAGAACCCTCATGACAGAGGGAAACCACCTGAGTGTGAAACTGGGCCTGCTTGCAGAGACCCAGGACCGCCTGTGGCACAGCCTTGAACACGCCATGACAGACAGTCCAGACCTCTCTGGGACCCTGAAGCCTGTGATGCAGCAAAACCTCAACTTTCAGCACCTCTTTGAAGACACTGTGCAGAGCAAGTTGCTGGACACCTCTGACATTTCTGTTTCCTCCAGGTTGTTCTTTGAACTTGGCGACCAGGCGCTCAGCCTGCAGTCTCAGCTGGACCGCCAGATGGCCCATGAGCTGGCCGGGTTGCTGAACATCCGCATTGGAACTCTGGAAACCCGAAGAAATGTGGTGCTGCTGCTGGCCCTCATCATGGTTGGGGTCAGTTTCGTTGTGGTGCAGGGTTTTCTCAGAACCATGCGCCGCCAGCAAGGCCTGGAGGCCAATGCCCAGCTCATCTCCACCGTCTTCTCAACATCTGGAGAAGCCTTTTTCATTGCGGACCTCAAGCAACGGATCACAGGGATCAACCCTGCATTCGAGCAGATCACGGGATATGGTCTGGAGGATGTCCTGCACCATCCTGCCCTCATGCTGGCCGAGCGTGCCTATGACAATGAGGTGTACCGGGGACTCCTTGAAGAACTCACCACCAGTGGGCAGTACAAAGGAGAGGTGTTCTTCAGGCGTCGCAACAACCAGGTGTATCCTGTCCAGCTCAGCATCACTGTGCTGAAAGATGCTCGGGGAGTTCTGTCCGGATATGTGGGCAGTTTTGCAGACATCAGTGAGAAGAAGGAGTTTGAACACAGCCTGCTTCACCTGGTGCACCATGATGTGCTGACTGGCCTTCCCAACCGTGCCCTCTTTGAAGATCGCGTGCAGCACGCCCTTGTTCAGCAATCCCATGGCAATGGTCTGGTGGCGGTGCTTTTCCTCAACCTGGACCATTTCAAACAGATCAATGAGGGATTCGGACATGCCACCGGGGACCTGATCCTCTGCGAAGTGGCGTCCCGTCTGAAGCAGGCGGTCTGCGAGCACGCGACTGTGGCCAGACAGGGTGGGGATGAATTCATGGTGCTGCTGCCAGATGCCGCCTCCTGGGAAGCCGTGGCAGATGTGGCACAGCTGTTGCTGGACGCCCTCTCGGTGCCTTTCCGGGTGGAAAACGATGAATTTGCCCTGCTGGGAAGCATCGGGATCACCATGGCCCCCAGGGATGGTCAGGACGTGGGAACCCTGCTGAAAAATGCGGACACTGCTGTCTCAAGAGCAAAACGCCAGGGTCGCAACACCTTCCAGTTCTACACCGCCGAGATGAACGCTGTCACCCTCGAGAAACTCAGGCTGGAAAACGAACTCAGGCATGCCCTGTCCCGCAAGGAACTGGTCCTGCACTACCAACCCCAGGTGAACCTGCAGACCGGACAGGTGATCGGTGTGGAAGCCCTGATCCGCTGGAAGCATCCCACAATGGGCATGGTGTCACCTGCCAAATTCATCCCTCTGGCTGAAGAGTCGGGCCTGATTGTGCCCATCGGGGAATGGGTTCTCAGGGAAGCCTGCCAGCAGAGCATCAGGTGGCAGGAGATGGGACTTCCCGCGCTCAAGATGTCGGTGAACCTGTCTGCCCTGCAATTCAAGAAACAGGATGTTGCCGAACTGGTCAGGCTGGTCCTGGAAGAAACAGGTCTCGCTCCTCACCTGCTGGATCTGGAATTCACAGAAAGTCTGGTGATGGAGGACACCGAACACATTCTCGCCGTTCTCGCCTCCCTCAAGCAAATTGGGGTCAGGCTCTCTGTGGATGACTTCGGAACAGGGTATTCCAGCCTGAGCTACCTGAAACGCTTCCCGGTGGACACCATCAAAATAGACCGTGCGTTCGTGCAATCCGTGCACCACACCCAGGAAGATGCCATGCTCACCCGTGCGATCATTGCGCTGGCCCACAGCATGAACCTGAAAACGGTGGCCGAAGGGGTCGAAACCGAAGCGCAACTGGATTTCCTGATGGAGCACCAGTGCAATGAAGTGCAGGGGTTTTACTTCAGCAGACCTCTGGTGGTGCAGGATCTGGAACAGTTGCTCTTGCAGCGGGCCCACTTCGAGATCAAAACCAGTGCAATCAAAACCAGTGAGATCAGAGACTGGGCCTGAAAACAGAAAAGTGCTGCTTTTTCGGCAGCACTTTTCGGTCTGTTCACTCAGAGTTTTGAGTAGGCCACTGCAATCTGGGCACCCAGACGGGCGTTGTTCTTCACCAGGGCGATGTTTGATTTCAGGCTCTGTCCGGCGGTGATCTCACTGATCTTGGCGAGCAGGAAAGGGGTCACATCCTTGCCCTTGATGCCGTTTTCCTGGGCCTCCTGCAGGGCCTGTGCGATGTGGGGATCAATCACACTGGCTGGAATTTCATCCTCTGCAGGAATGGGGTTGGCAATACTGAGGCCTCCGGTGAGCTGCAGGGTCCACTTGTCCTTCATGACCTTGGCGATGTCGGCAGGATCTGAAAGGGTCATGGGGACCTTGAAGCCAGAGACCCTGGAATAGAAAGCAGGGAAGTCCTCTGTGCCGTACCCGATCACTGGAACGCCCAGGGTTTCGAGTTTTTCCAGGGTCAGGCCGATGTCCAGAATGGACTTGACCCCTGCACTGATCACGGCCACATTGCTGAGCGTGAACTCGGTGAGGTCGGCAGAGACATCAAAAGTGGTTTCTGCTCCCCGGTGCACGCCGCCGAGGCCCCCGGTCACAAAGACGGCAATTCCGGCCTGGTGGGCAATGCGCATGGTGCTTGCCACGGTGGTCGCCCCATTGAGCTTCAGGGCGGTCACGTAAGGCAAATCCCGGATGGAAACTTTGAGGACATCTTTGCTGGAACCGAGCATTTCAAGTTCCTCATCGCTGAGGCCCACCTTGATGTCTCCGTTCAGGATGGCGATGGTGGCTGGGATGGCCCCCTGTTCACGGATGATGGTTTCCACTTTGCGGGCGGTTTGCACGTTCTGGGGGTAGGGCATGCCGTGGGAGATGATGGTGGATTCCAGGGCCACCACGGGCTTGCCTGCTTGAAGGGCTTCACGGACTTCAGGGTGTAACGTGATCATTTCTCCTGCTTTCTAAAGAACTGACGCTCAGTTCGGGATTGACGGTGCTGGAACTTTCCAGGGTGAGGACCGCTGCGGCCTGACCGTAATCACAGGCGGTTTTGAGGTCCTCATTGTGGCTGAGGGCATACAGCATGCCCGAGATGAAGGCGTCTCCGGCTCCGGTAACGTCCTGCACGGTGGCCGGAAAGGCACGAAGCTGAATGCGGTTTTTGGGGCTGGAGACGTAAACCCCCTCCTCACCCAGGGTGACCACCACATGTTCCACATTCAGGGCGTGCAGGTTCTTGCAGGCCTGTTTGAGGTCGCGGGTGCCGGTCAGGGCCTCAAGTTCATCCAGGTTGGGGGTGATGGCGAAAATCGGGTGGGTGCCAATCACGGTTTTGAGGGGCAGGGATTTGCTGACACTCACCGGTTCAAGCACCACCTTGCCCCGTGCGGTTTTCAGGGCGTATTCCAGGGTGTCTGCCCTGAGGTTGGCGTCGAGCACCAGGTAAGGTGCGCTCTTGATGTGCTGCTCCCTCTGCCTGAGCACGTCAGGAGAAAGCTCCTGCATGATGCTCATGTCACTGATGGCAATCAGCAGGCTTCCATCCGGGTTCAGCACGGCGTTGTAGGTGCCCGTCGAGGTGTCAGAGTAGAAGCTGAGCCTGAGGTCCACCCCGGCACTCTGGGTGTGCATTTTCAGGCGTTCTCCACTGGCGTCCCTGCCCAGCATGCTGATCAGGCTGACCTGCACCCCGAGTCGGGCAAGGTTTTCAGCAATGTTGCGTCCCACACCACCAAAGGTGGAGGTGGTCTGCCCGGGGTTGGAACTGGCCATCACTGGTGCGGCAAGACTGCGGGCCTTGAAGTCCAGGTTAGCTCCGCCGATCACCAGCACACTGCTTTCCTGGCGCACGATGTACCCACGCCCCAGAATCACCCCTTTTTTGGTGAGGTTGGAGAGGTGCACAGCAATGGCACTCGGGGTGGTTTTCAGACGTTCTGCAAGCTCTCTGGGAGAGAGCAGGGGATTGTCGTTGAGGAGAGAAAGCAACTGTTGTTCCCGCTCGGTCAGGGCCATGCTTAAATGATATAAAGAATTTTAAGAAATTTAAAGGGAGGCATCAGGCCTCCCAAAATCGCCAGACAGGTTGAGACCTTATTCTGCGTTGATCACCTTGGTGCTTTTCTCAAAAGAAATGACCAGCACCCCATTGCGGAGCCTCGCCTGCGCCGAACCGGGCATGGTGTCACGGGGCATCTGGAATTCACGCACAAAATCTGCGCCAGGACGCTCTTTGTGGATGGCCGTCCCTGGGATTTCCAGGTCTTCACGCTTGCCAGCCACCGTCAGAAGGGTGTCCTCCTCCTGAATTTCCAGGCTCTCGGGGTCAATGCCCGGCAGGTCCATCACCAGAATCACATGCGAATCGGTTTCCAGCCAATCAGAAGAGGGTGTCCAGCGGCCTGTTCCAGACAGGACTTCAATGTCTTCACGCAATTTCATCAGCGAACCGAGTCGCTTGAGCACCAGATCATCCATAGGGGTATTTTAACGTGATTTTTCCCACAGGATTCAACCGTGTGTAGTTTACATTCGGGGCATCTGGGCGATTAATGCGCAGCCCTTTCCCTGTCGGTCACATCAACATGGCCTGACAGGGTGGGTGCAATCTGGATGAGGATTCCTGCCTCTAAAGGGCGAGCCGACGGCCCGCCGCTACTTGCATGTCTCCAGACGATTTCTCTACACTGAAACCCCATGAAGCCCATCCCTGTCCTGCTCGGTCCCACTGCCAGTGGCAAAACAGCCCTTGCCCTGGAGGTGGCCCGGAATTTTGAGGTGGAAATTGTCTCTGCAGATGCCATGCTGGTGTACCGGGGACTGGACATCGGGACAGCCAAACCCACCCTGGCCGAGCTGCAGGCCGTGCCCCATCACCTGATTGACATTGTCGAGCCAGAAGAGGATTACGATGTGGCCCAGTTTGTGCAGGACGCAGAACGTGCGATTCTTCAGATCACTGCTGTGGGCAAGGTTCCCCTGATTGTGGGAGGGACGGGATTCTACGTCAAGGCCCTCAAGCAGGGTCTGCCTCTCACCCCCAGAGCAGATGAAGAGGTGCAGCAGCAGATCTGGGCAGAGCTGGAAGAAAAAGGACTGGACCACCTGCTGGGAGAGATCTCCGCAGTGAATCCCCAGGAGGCCGGGCGCATGCAACGCAATCCGAGACGTGTTGTGCGTGCTCTTGAGGTGTTCCGCAGAACAGGACAATTTCCTGGAGAGTTTGGATATTCCACGCCAAAGTTTGAATACCGACTTTTTGGCCTCTCTCCGGACCTCCCTGTTCTGGAACAGCGCATTGCCAGGCGTGTGGAGCGCATGTTTGAAGAGGGTTTGCTGGATGAAGTCAGGCAATTGCTGGTCCGCTGGTCTGACCACCCTTCCCGCAGGCCCACAGCATTGCAGGCCATCGGGTACAAAGAAGTGCTGGAGGGAATGGAGAAAGGCGAGGACCAGAACACCATGATCCAGAAGATCACCCTGGCCACCCGCCAGTATGCCAAACGTCAACTGACCTGGCTGAAGACCCAGCTTCAGGTGGAGTGTCAGGATGCTGCCCAGATGAAACCCGAATTGCTGGCTTATTTGCAGGATTTCTGAAGGGATGTGCTGCAAAAGTCCAGCAAAGACACAAGGACACGGGTAAAGCACTTCCAGTGGGCACTTCTGGCTGAGGCAAAAGCCTGACGGTGTTGCTGATGGCTGAAAGCTGACAGCTGATGGCTATCTTCAGCATCCTTTCCCTGCGTTTCGAGGTGATGGTTGTATCATTGTATTATAGTTATGATACATTGATACAGGAGGTGAGGTTAGACCATGTTGCATCTCAGGGTGGACCCACACAGTGGCATCCCCATATATCTGCAGATCCTGACCACCATCAAGGATGCCATTGAACACGGCGTTCTCAGGCAGGGAGACACCCTCCCCACGGTCCGGCAACTTGCCACTGAGCACCGCATTGCCCCCAACACCGTGATGAAAGCTTACAGCGAACTGCAACGGGAAGGCCTGATTGAATCCCGGCCCGGGGTGGGAACGGTCATCATTGCACCGAGCACCACCACCCGGGACCTCAGGGTGAACAGTGCCATCGAACACTTCAGAGACGCCGCCCTCAGGCTCAGAGGGCTGGGTGTGCCCCGCACCACCTTGCAAGAGGTGCTGTCAGAAACCTACGGAACGGAGGAACCATGACCCAGAGTTTTTTGTCGTCTGCAGCTGTGCAGGCCCAGCAGCATCTTCCCCTCAGCATTCAGGGCCTGACCGTCAGGGACCGCAATCAGGTCATCATCGAAGACCTGTGGCTCGACCTGCAGTCCGGACAGACCACCGCACTCCTCGGCCCAAACGGGGCAGGGAAGAGCACCCTGATGCATGCCCTGATGGGCCTGGTCCCCCTGAGCAGTGGTTCGGCCAGCATTCTGGGACACGACATCACGACTTCGGGTGTGCAAGCCAGAAACCACACCATGCTGATCAGTGACAGCATCGGACTGCTGGAAGATTTCACTGCCCTGGAGCACTTCGAGTACGGTCAGGACATGCGCTCTGCCTGGGACCAGAATCAGGCCCTGGAGGTGGCAAAACAGTTTGGCTTGCCCCTCAACCAGCCTGCTCGCAGGCTTTCCAAAGGCCAGAGGATGGCCCTCAGAACGGCGTTTGCTTTCGGTGCTCAGCCTGAATTGCTCCTGCTGGACGAGCCCACCAATGGACTGGACCCTGAAAACCGCTCCAGATTCCTGTCTCTGATGGTGGATTTTGTGGCCACGGGAGGCACGGTCCTGATCGCCACCCATGTGCTCTCCGAAATCGAGACCATTGCCGACCGTCTGGTGATCATGAAGCGCGGTACCCTCCTCATGAATGCCGAGATGGAAGAACTCCGGCAGCACCGCAACCTGCTCCATGTGAATTTTGACCGCGAACTGACCGATGCAGAGACGACCCGCCTGCGCAATGTGCCGGGCGTGTACCGGATGGGCACACGGGGTCGCAGCCTGACCCTGCATGTGCGCGGGGAAGTCACCCTGCTGACCCAGATGATCGAACAGGAGTTTCCGGTGCAGAACATTCACATCCAGCCCCTCACGCTGGAACAGGTCTATGTCGAAACCATGGGAGGACAGCTGTGAAACCTTACGAACTCAAGCCCCTGCGCTGGATTCTGCTTGCTGCAACAGCCATTTTCCTTCTGCTTTTCCTGACAGGGTTTCCTGCCGACTGGACCGACACCCACACCATCTATCGATATGGTGATGACCAGACCACCTTGACCGTTCCTTTCAGGGCACCCTGGTTTCTGGTGGCCGGTCCCATTTTTCTGAACACCCTAGCGATTCTGATGGCTGCAGCCATGGGAGCGAGTCCTTCCCAGTTGCGTTTCCAGTTGATCCAGCCTGTGTCCCGTTCCACGTTGCTCTTCCGTCAGATCAAACAGATGGCCCTAATCCTCGCTGCTTTTGCGGTGGTGGGCAGTTTCTGGGCTTGCATGAGCAGCGGTGTTCCACTGGTCTGGGGCCTGACCCCCCTCAAGAACACGCTCCTCCTGTGGGCTGTTGCGATGTTCTGGGGCACCCTGACCCTGGGCCTCACCTACGGCTTAAAGGTGCCTGCGGTGCTGGTGGTGCCTGCAGTGCTGGTTTGCTGTTTCGTCCTGGTTGGAATTTTCAGCAGCCATGATGCATTGGAACTCCGACCCATCTACCAGATGCAATTCAGCTTCCAGGGAAGAATGCTGGAAGCTCCGCTGTCACAGACAGAAATCTTGCAGGTCATGCAGGAGAGCACCCGGCCTCACACCATCAGTGGAGACCTGAAACTCCTCTGGTCCCTGTTGGTGCTGGCACTTGTTTATGGTGCTGCCCTGCTGGGCTTCAACCGCCGCAGCCTGGTCTGACTTCAAAACCCAGAAGGGAGGGGCATCCAGCCCCTCCCTTTTTTCTTGTTGCATCACCAGAGGGTACTCATGCTGAACTGCACATCTGCATCTCTGGAAGCATACTGGAATTTCTTCATGGTCTCTTCCCACTCGGGATCTCCCACCGCTTTCTGGGAGAGGGCAAGACCATACAGGGCCCTGGGACTGAGGGGTTGTTTCTTCAGGGATTCCTTAAACACCCGCACCGCCGCCTGATACTGCCGGGTCTGGAAATACGCTGCCCCGAGTGCATCTCTGGCAGGGAAGAACCAGGGAGGGGGTTCGTCATAGACCAGGGCATCATCGCTGTCCACAGTCAGTTTCAGGAGTTCGAGGGCCGCGTCCATGTTTCCCTGTGCTGCAGCAAGTTTTGCCCGCAGGAGGTTGCTGGCCACAGCCAGAATGGCCTGGGCGGTGTTGTTGCCGTAAGACAGGTTGTAAGGGATTTCCTGCTGAACAGCAAAGAACTGCTGCTGTTCACTTTCTGCTTCTTTGAGCTGTCCCAGAGCGGCCAGGGCATAGCTTCTGGACCAGTGCCACAGGGCTGTGGCGGCCTGCAGGGACTCCAGGGGTCTGGGTTGTGCCAGGATGTCCTGCCATTTCTGAAAGCCGACCTGCATCAGGGAAAGACCACCCACGTAGTGTTCCAGTTCAGGCTGTCCCACAATGAAAGCCAGAGCGTTGTCGTGGGTTTTGCGTGCTGTGGCCAGGGCGTCTTTTGAGGCCCCCATGAAGGCGTAGGACTCTGCAAGAAACATCAGGTTGTGGCTGTAGTAGTGCCCCACATAGATGGGCAGGCAGTCCTGCTGCTGCACTGGAAAGCACTTCTGGTAATACGACTGGTCCACCTGCACAGCGTTCAGGTTGGCATCCCGACTCATCTGGTAATTGCCCAGCCGCATGAAAATGTGGGACGGCATGTGCTGCATGTGCCCTGCATTGGGCACCAGCCTGGACAGTTTCAGGGCACTGTTCAGGGCAAGTTCTGGACGGTCTGAGGCCTCAAGTGCATGGATGTTGTAGTGGTTCGCACCGAGGTGGTCCGGGTCCTGTTTCAGCACAGTGTTGATGTTGCCCAGAATGGTGCTGGTTTCGGTGTTGGGTTTGCCGTTCAGCCACAGCATCCACGGGCGCAGGTCCATCAGACCTTCCACGTAAACGATTCGGGCGTCCGTGTCCTGGGGATACCGTTCGGTCAGGCGCTGCTGGGCCAGTTTGAAATCCACGGCCAGACGCACCAGATCCGGGTTGGGCCTTCCGGTGTAACGTGCAGCCAGTGCATTGATGTAGGCCTTTTCCGCTGCAGTGGTGGGGTAGGTGCCTGCGAGCCTCTGGGCTTCTGAAATGGCTTGAAATGCCACCTCTTCGCAGGCTGGATCAATGTTGATGTTGATGTTGGCTCCAGAGGCCATGGCAATTCCCCACTGTGCCATTGCCAGCTGGGGATCAAGTTTTGCCGCCTGCCGGAAGGACCGCACAGCATCCTCAAAGTTGTAGGAAAACAGCAGGGTCAGCCCCTGGTTGAAGAAAGCCTGGGCCTGAGGATGCTGCGTGCTGACCTTGTGAAACAGGTGCCCGAGGTCGGGGATCAGGGTGGCTTCCGTCTGCATGGCGGGTTCGGTGCACTGGGAGAACGTGCTGTGCATGGGATGGGCAGCAGCCAGACCTGCCAGGGCACACACGGTCAACAACAGGATTTTTCTCATGGTTTTCCTCCGGTGATGGGTGATTGCAGCATAGAGGCCACAACTGCAATCGGCACTCAGGGGAACACCCTATAGACAACGGGGACCGGCAAAAGAGATGCGGTGCTTTTCGTCGATGCCTCCGGCAAGAACACCATTCTTCTGCTTTGAACAGAACCGTGATAACCTGTTCTTGATGCAAACGAGCCCATCTCTGAGCTGGCTGTTCGGAAATGATCCCACACCAGGGATCATCAGCGCATGGGCCGACTGGAAAGGACAGGCCCTGGTCTGGAGGCGCACCGACAGAGGCCTGACCCTGGAAAGGCACACGTTCGCTCCCTGGGTGTATGCAGACCACCTGACCGATCTTCAGCTGTCCGGGGTGCCCTTCAGAATGGCCGAGGAAGAGCGTCCAGAAGGCATCATCACCGTGCAGGCTTTGCCTGGACAGGAGGGCAGTTCAATGTATCTGCTGCAATGCACAGATGGCAGGACCCTCAGAAATGCCATCTTGCAGGGTGCCTCGAAACGTCTGGGTCGCAGTGTGAAACACCTCGCAGACCTGCACGATTATTACGTGATGGCTCCCCTCGAACAGTACCTGATGCTCTCAGGGCGCACCTACTTCAAGGACATGAAATTTGACGACCTGCACCGAATGCAGATCGACCTTGAAACCACCAGCCTGAGCCCTGAGGACGGCCACATCTTCCTGATTTCCGTGAAGGACTCGCAGGGATTTGAAGCCGTTCTGGAACATCCCGACGAAAAAGAACTCATCGGGTCCCTGACCCGCCTGATTCAGGACCGCAATCCGGACGTTCTGGAAAACCACAACCTGATGGGTTTCGACATGCCTTTCCTTGTGCGCCGTGCTGAAAAACTGGGCCTGAAGCTGCTCTGGGGCAGGGAAGGTGCACCCCAGGAAGTGGTGGCCCTCAGGTACCAGGATGGCACCCGCTACAGTGTGGCAGGCCGGGAAATGATCGACACCCTGGACGCTGTGCGCAGGCACCAGTTTGTGGCCCGCGACATGCCCAGTCAAAGGCTCAAAGACGTGGCAAGGTACTTCGGGGTGGCAGGCCCGGACCGGGTGTACATCGCTGGCGAGAAAATCCATCAGACCTACCTCACCGATCCCGAACAGGTCAGGCACTACGCTCTCGATGATGTGCGGGAAGTGTCCGCCATTTCCGAACGCCTGATGCAGCCTGCTTTCGCCCTCAGTCAGATGGCCCCCAGAAGCTTCGAGCGGGTGGCCTACGCTGGAACGGCCACAGGCATTCTGGAACCCATGCTGGTGCGGGCCTACCTGCAGGAAAGGCGGGCATTGCCCTGTGCCCAGCATGGGGTTTCTGAAGCACCCCATGAAGGTGGAGCGGTGTACCTCTTCCAGGCAGGGGTGGCCCGGAATGTGGTCAAGGCAGACATCTCCTCTCTGTACCCATCCATCATGCGGCAGTACCAGATTGGCCCCGCCTGCGATGAACTCGGGGTGATGACC
The DNA here is from genome assembly GCF_007990775.1 of Deinococcus cellulosilyticus NBRC 106333 = KACC 11606. Lineage (NCBI taxonomy): Bacteria > Thermotogati > Deinococcota > Deinococci > Deinococcales > Deinococcaceae > Deinococcus > Deinococcus cellulosilyticus. Next base: position 57,876 of record NZ_BJXB01000019.1, read on the forward strand.
ACATTGGTGGATGAACTCACCCGCAGACGCCTGCATCACAAAGAAATGGCAAAAGGCAGCGGTGAGGACGCCCCTTACCACAATGCCATTCAGGCTGCCATGAAACTGGTGATCAACTCTGCATACGGTTACCTCGGGGCAGGGAAGATGGCCCGGTTTGCAGATCGGGACGCTGCAGACCGCATCACCTCACTGGGCAGGGAGATCCTGCACCATGTGCTTGAAGAACTGCAATCCAGAGGCATGACCCTGATTGAAGCCGACACCGATGGGGTGTTCTTCTCGATGCCTGAACACTGGACCGAAGCGCAAGGCAAGGCGCTGGTGCAGGACATCAGCACAACGCTCCCAGAAATGATCCATCTGGATTTTGAAGGCTGGTACCCGGCCATGTTCAGTCACCAGGTGAAAAACTATGCCCTGCTCACCCGCGACGACAAACTGATCCTGAAAGGTGCCTCGCTGCACTCCATCCGCTCAGAGGCGTTTGGAAGCCATTTTCTCCGTCAGGCCCTGATGGCCCTGCTGCATGGAGATGTTGAGGGGGTGCATCAGGCCTTCAATGAGACGGTGGAAAAACTTCGGTCCAGGGCCTTCAAAACCCGAGAAGTGACCATGCGGGTGCGCCTGACCAAATCCTCGCAACAGTACCTGCACCGCCGCACCGAACGCAAAGAATCCCCCTACGAGGCCATGCTGCACTCTGGCAGAGAAAGCTGGAGCAAGGGGGAACGCATCCTGATGTATCAGGCCCAGGGCAAAGGGGCCAGAATTCTGCAGGACCAGGACCTCCGCGACTACGATGTGCGGCACTACATCGATGCCCTGAAAAAGCATTATGCAGAACGCCTTTCCAGTGCCTTCTCCAGAGAAGATTTCGATGCTGTGTTTCCTGCTCAACTTCAGGGCAGGCTGTTCGAGCGGAGTTTGACCGAGGTACAGATTCAGTATGTGGCGTATGGGGAGGATTTGCAGGGATCTTGAAGGGCCGAGCGCAGCAACAGCATCAGCTGATGCATTTAAAAGAAAAATGCAGTTTTCCCGAGTGAATGGTGTTTGAGTCGCATGAACACATGGGTTGCTCTGAATCCAGCAGCGTTGGACAGCACTCAGCCCCTGGCCCTCAGCAGGCCAGCCCCCTGCTCCGTTCTATTGTCTTTTCCCCCTCCAAAACGCTATAATCCCTGCGATTGATGAAGAGAAGCCAGCGCACCATCCTGTACACCATCGGTGCCCTGCTGGTTGGTGCGGGTGCTTATTATGCAATGGATTCTGCACTGACGCTTTATGCACAGCGTCAGATTCAGGGAGAACTCTTCAACACCCTTTCCGGGCAGCGCATTTCCCTGGGGGATTTCCTGATCCGCTGGGATGGTCACAGCCTGAACGTGACCCACGCTCTGGAGCCAGAGCGCACCCTGTTCTCGACCCTGCCTGATCAGGGGTTCATTGCCTCGGCCATTGGAGAGGAAAGTGTCACCGAATCCGGGAATGCCCTGAGCATCACCGACCAGCGCTTCAACACCTGTCGGGACCAGACCATGAAACAGGTGGTTTCCAATGGGGGATACGCCCTTTTCAAAGGGAGGTTGCGCTGTGCTGGTGGTGGGCAAGTTCCTTATGAACTGGCCTTCGCCCTGAAAAGCAACAACCAGCTTGGGTTCAGCATCAAGGTGCAGGACCCCCGGTACAACCGCCTCTACCTGACATATGCTTCTGACCCGGATGAGCGCTTTTATGGTTTTGGTGAACAGTTTTCCCGCTTTGACCTGAAAGGCAGCAGACTGGCTGTTTTTGTGCGGGACCAGGGGGTTGGAAGAGGACTGGAACCCCTCACTTCCGGAGCCAATGCCCTCACCCAGTCTGGTGGAACCTGGGACTCCACCTCCATCAGCGTGCCCCATTACCTGACCAGCAAGATGCGCTCGGTGATGCTGGAAAACAGCGAGTACATGGTGTTTGATCTGCGAAAGAAAGACCGGGTGCACCTGCAGCTGTTTTCTGGAGAAATGCACGGCCAGATCCTGTACGGCAACACCCCGATCCAGCTGATCAAGGCCTACACCCAGGTGGTGGGACGCATGCGTGCCCTGCCCGACTGGATCACCCGTGGGGCAGTGGTGGGCATGCAGGGCGGAACCCAGAAAGTCCGTGAAGTCTGGGAGAAGTTGAAGGCCCTGGGCACCCCCATCTCAGCTTTCTGGTTGCAGGACTGGGTCGGGCAACGCAACACCCGTTTTGGCAAGCAGTTGTGGTGGAACTGGGAGCTCGACGAGGAGCATTATCCTGAGTTCAGAAAACTCACTGCGGACCTGCAAAACGCAGGCATCCGTACATTGGGTTACATCAGCCCGATGCTGGCAGATGCCTCCCGAAAACCTGGCGTGAAACGCAACCTTTTTCGGGAAGCCCTGGATCACGGGTATTTCGTTCGCAATGACGATGGAGAACCCTACCTGATCCAGTTGTCCGATTTCCGGGCAGGTCTGATTGACCTGACCAACCAGGAAGCTGCACGCTGGCTGACCGAAGTGGCTGAACAGAACTTGATCGGCAGTGGTTTTTCGGGCTGGATGGCCGATGGAGGCGAAAACCTGCCCTATTCGTCAAGGCTGTATGCCGGAGGAACAGGCAAGGACAACCACAACCTCTATCCAGTGATGTGGTCCATTTTCAACCGCAACCTCGTGGACCGCCAGAAGCACCCCCAGGATTACGTGTTCATGATGCGCTCGGGGTTCACGGGAAGCCCGTATTTTTCCTCCCTGTTCTGGACTGGAGATCAGCTGGTGAGCTGGGACGACCGGGACGGCATCAAGACCGCTGTGCTGGCCCTCCTCAGCAGTGGCCTCTCAGGGTTCAGCTTCAACCATTCAGACATTGGTGGGTACACCACCGTGAAAACCCCTCTGAAAAGTTACACCCGCAGCAAGGAACTGCTGAAACGCTGGATGGAGCTCAGTGCCTTCACCCCGGTGTTCCGCACCCACGAAGGCAACCTCCCAGAGGACAACGCCCAGTTCTATACCGACGATGAGACCCTGAAGCAATTTGACCGCATGGCAAAAGTGTACAAAGCCTGGGGATTCTACCGGACCCAGCTGATCGCAGAAGCCGCCAGCACAGGGGTTCCGGTGGTCCGTCCGATGTTCCTGCACTTCCCGAATGATCCTGAGGTGCTTGGGCTCTCCTACCAGCAGTTCATGGTGGGAAGCCAGCTTCTGGTGGCCCCCGTGCTGGACCCCGGCCAGGAAGAAGTGGAGGTCTACCTCCCGGCAGGAAGCTGGGTGGAAGCCTGGACCGGAGAAAGCTTCCTGCACGAAACAGGGGAGAAAGTCCGGGTCAAGGCTCCCATCGGGTATCCAGCGGTGTTCTATCCAGCAGGATCAAAGGTGGGCGAGATCTTCAGCCGCAACCTGCGCAATCTGGGCCTGATTCCCCTGGAGACACTGCAGCAGCACTGCCTGCACATCACTCCAGCTTGCCTTCCCTGAGCCTGCGGATGTTCAGGGGGTTGCTCTCCTGCAAGGCTTCAGGCAGCAGATCATCTGGGAAATCCTGATAACAGCTGAGCCGTGTGAATCGCACAATGGCCCGTGTGCCCACTGAAGTGCTTCTGGGATCTGTGGTGGAGGGATAGGGTCCACCATGCACCATCGCATGACAGACCTCCACACCTGTGGGGTATCCATTCACAATCACACGACCTGCCCGGTCCTGCAACACAGGCAGCAAGTCAGCAAAGGCTCTCCTGTCGCTGTCTGCAATGTGGGCACTGGCTGTCAGCTGTCCTTCGAGGTGCTGCAGAATGCTTTCCACCTCAGAGAGGGACTGGTACAGGCACAAAACCGTGCTGGGTCCGAACACTTCTTGTTGCAAGGCATCGTTCCAGTCTTTCGCTTCGACACGGAAGACATGAGCCGGGCAGGCTCCAGACCCCTGGGCCAGCAGGTCCACACCCGTAGATGTTTTCAGCTGTGTGATGCCAGAAGCGTAATGCTGTTCAATTCCTGAAGTCAGCAGGTGGAACGCACCTGTGGTTTCTGTAAGGGTCTTCAGTTCTTGCAAGAACACCTCACTGCCTGCTGGAACACAAACCAGTCCCGGATTTGTGCAGAACTGTCCAGCACCCAGGGTGAAAGAGGCATGAAGTCCTCGCGCCAGAGCTTCAGGCCGCTCGTGCATGGCTCCTGGAAAGACCACCATTGGATTGATGCTGCTCATCTCTGCGTAGACAGGAATGGGTTCTTTGCGTTGCTGGGCAAGTCTGGTCAGTGCAAGGCCTCCTGCCCGTGATCCGGTGAACCCCACCGCTTTCACCGCTGGATGCTGGACCAGAGTCTCACCAATCTGGTTGTCTGCACCGAACACCAGACTGAACACCCCCTCGGGAAGCCCACAGGACTGAACTGCTTTCTGGATGGCCTCTCCGGCCAGATAACCTGTTCTTGGGTGGGCATTGTGCCCTTTGACAATCACAGGACATCCTGCGGCCAGGGCACTGGCGGTGTCTCCTCCTGCAACAGAGAAAGCCAGTGGGAAATTGCTGGCCCCAAACACGCCCACCACCCCCAGAGGAACCAGCATGCTGCGGATGTCCGGTCTGGGAGGAGTGCGTTCTGGCAGAGCGGGATCAATGCGCGCATCCACCCAGGAGCCTTCTTGCACCACATCTGCAAAGAGTTTCAACTGCCCGGTCGTGCGGGTGAGTTCACCGTTCAGTCGGGCCATCGGAAGTGCTGTTTCCAGATGGGCCGCACTGGTGATCTCCTCCCGCACGTTTTCCAATTCAGCGGCTATCTGTCGCAGAAATGCAGCCCTGAGGTCTTTGTGCAGGTTGGCATAAGGGCGCACCGCTGCCTGAGCCCTTTCAAACACCTGCTCCAGTTCTGCGGCAGTGGTGAGGGGAACGCCCTCCAGACGTTCCCCGGTCACCGGATTGATGCCCTGTATCACGATTCCACCAGCAGAGAAGGACGGTTTTCGAGCGCTGTTTTCAACAGACCCCTGGCATATGCGGCTTCCTCAGGATTCAATTCCAGTCTGGGAGGACGCACCCGTGCAGAACCCATGCCCACCTCTTCCTGCACAAATTTGATGTACTGCACGAATTTCACCACCGTGTCCAGCCTCAGGAGGGGCAGGAACCACTCGTAAAGCGCCCGGGCTTCATCCCATTTGCCTGCCATGCTGAGGTTGTACAGGCGAACAGACTCCTCCGGGAAAGCATTGACCAGACCTGCAATCCAGCCTGTGGCCCCTGCAGAAACCCCCTCCACCAGCAGGTCGTCCACACCCACCAGGAGGGTCAGTCGGTCTTTCAGCAGGGCACGGATGCTGCTGACCCGGCGCACATCGGCACTGGATTCCTTCACGGCGTGCAGGTTTTCATGTTTTTCTGCGAGTTCCAGCATCTGTTCCGGCAGGAAGTCGGTCCTGTAAGCGATGGGGTTGTTGTACAGCATGCAGCTCAGGGAAGTCGCCTCAATCACACTGGACATGTGGTGTTTCATCTCAGCCCAGTCGGAAGAGTACACGTAAGGGGGCAGCACCATCAGGCCCCGACAGCCCACTTCTTCCGCAGCCTGGGCAAGCTGCACCGCTTCCCGGGTGGAGAGGGCAGCAATGCCTGCGACCACAGGTGCATCTCCTGCAGCCTCCACACAGGCTTTCAGGATCTCCACTTTCTCCTGAAAACTCAGGGTGGCACTTTCACCAAGTGAGCCCAGCGCAGTGATGCCTGTGCAGCCATGCCCCAGCATCCAGCGAATGTGGTTTTTCAGAAAATCAAAATCCACAGAGAGGTCTTCGTGAAAGGGGGTGGTGATGGCCGGAATGACACCTTTGTAATTCATGGGTTGGTTCATGGTTGTTCCTCCAGAAGCAGGTTTTTCAGTGGGGTGGCGAAAACGGGTGGGCGGCTTTGTGGGGCATCAAACCCCAGGAGGGTCTGGCAGATGGGACCGCAGGTTCTGCCCTGGCAGCCCCCCATCCCCAGACGGGTGTGCAGTTTGGCACTGCGCCAGCCGGAATGGCCTTCAAGCTGGGACAGTTGCACATCCTCACAGCGGCAGATCACAGTGTCGGGTCTGGCCCGTTCAAGAACTTCTTTTCTGAGGGCAAAGCTCTGTCTGAGCTTGCGGACAAACGATTGGGTTTTCTGGAGTCGGGGAACCAGCTTTGGGATGGGCTGACCTGTGGCTGCCAGACCTGCGATTTCACCTTCCAGCAGGGCCTTGTCCAGCCCTCCAATGCCAGTCACTTCACCGGCAGCGTAGACATCCCTGACTGAGGTCTTGCAGGTGTCGTCCACCTGAATGAAGCCCTGATCGACCTTGCATCCCAGTTGCAGGGCCAGTTCCAGATTGGGCACCAGACCATCCCCGACAGCAAGCAAGTCACAGCTGATCTGAAGTGTTTTTCCCTGAATCTGGCAGGTGACCGTTTCCAGCTTATGTGCTCCTGAAGCATGGAGCACATAAGCATCCGGGACATACCTGGACAGCAGGGCCGGTCCCATTCTGGCCGCCTGAAGCAGTTTCCCGGCAGACAGAGCTTGCAAGAAGGGGAGAAGCTGTGATCTGGGAGCCTGCTCCAGAATGTGCAGCACCTGTGCACCTTTCTGGTGGGCCAATTCGGCCACTGCGAGAAGCAGAGGGCCTGAACCTGCAATCACCACCTGTTTCCCATGAACATCCAGACCACTTTTGATCATGGCCTGCAGTCCTCCTGCCCCGACCACTCCGGGGAGGGTCCATCCAGGGAAAGGCAGAAACAGTTCACGGGCTCCGGTGGCAAGGATCAGCTTTTCAAAATGCAGGACGTGCCCTTCTACCAGCAAGGTCTTTTCACCCATGACTCCGGTGATGCCTGTCGAGGGAAGCCAATGAATCCCTGGTGGCAGGTCAAGGTCCTTGCGGTTTCGCCAGATCTGTCCTCCGGGTCTGGGATTGTCATCCAGCAGGGTGACCTGGGCGTTTCTGGATGCTGCTTTAGCTGCTGCGATCCCAGCAGGACCTGCACCCACAATCAGCACTTCAGTCTGCATTGAGCATCACCTGCATATTCTGCTGCACGATCACCTGACAGGTTTTCTCGGTTTTCCCATCGACCTGCAACCTGCATTCATAACAGACGCCCATTCCACACAGGGCTCCACGTGCCTCACCAGACACACTGTTCCTGAGTTTCCACATGCCCAGGTTCTGCAGGGCAGCCAGTACGGTGATGCCCTCTTTGACCTGAAAGGTTTTGCCACCCACGTTCAGTTCAGGCATGGGCCACCTCTCTTGTGGGCAGGTAGGGCCTCGGGTCAATCTGGCACCCTGCTCCGCTGATGTGCGAGAACACCAGTTCAGCGGTGCCCAGGGAGGTGGTGATGCCCAGACCTTCATGACCCGTGGCCAGAATCAGTCCTTTCCTTGCAGGATGTGGACCGATCAGGGGCAAACTGTCCGGTGTGGCAGCACGAAAGCCTGTCCACACACGGGTGACAAGCACCTCCCTCAGGGCAGGCATGAAGGTGGTTGCTTTCCTCAGCATGCGACTGAGGATGTCAAAATCCACCTTTCCATCGGGAGCATCAAATTGCCTGCTCGATCCGATGAGGACCTGTCCGGTGCTTCTGGGCTGCACATTGAAAGCCACACTGTCCCGGTCCGACCCATGGGCACTTTTCAGGTAGGACAGTTCCACAAGTTGGTGTTTCACCAGCCCGGGCATCCGGTCTGTGATCGCTAGATGCCCTTTTCTGGGTCGTATGGGAAGCTCTGGAATCAGCTTTGTGGATGGTACGCCAGCAGCAAGAATGATCCACGGGGCATTCAGAACCTCTCCACCCTTCAGTCTGACCCCCTGATCCAGAATTTCAGAAACCTCTCCTTCCATCACCTTCACCTGACTGCTTTCCAGAAGGTATGCAGCAACCCTGGGCGGATAGACCACACTGTCATTGCGGATCAGCAACCCTCCTTCCAGACCGTCTCGCAGATGGGGTTCAAGTTGTCTGAGCTGCGAGTTGGAAATCAGTTCTGCCTTCATTCCATGTTGCAGGTAACCAGCTTGTTTTCGGCTTGCCCCTGCCATTTCTTCCTCATCGGAGGCCACCCAGAGGGTTCCGGCATGCACACGCTCAGCATCTGCGGGCAGATCCATCCTGTCCCAGAGCATCTGGGAGTAATGGGTCAGGGCGAACTCGGGTTCATTGTCATCCATCACCACCACATGTCCCATTCCCGCTGCTGTCGCACCTCCTCCGATGCAACTGCGCTCGATGACCGCCACCTTCATTCCTGCACGGGCCAGGCGGTGGGCGCAGGCAGCACCAACAATGCCCCCTCCGACCACAATGGCGTCCGTGTTCATGCCTGAATGCCCCAGCAGTAAGGGTCCGTTTCGTCCAGCACCAGGACGCCCCGCATGTTCACGAAAGCCGTTCCGGTGATGCTTGGAACCACCTGATTGCCCTGCCACTGGTAAGTCCCCTCAAACACACTGCCGATGATGCTTTCCTGCTTCCAGACCTCGCCTTCCTGCAACTTGCCCTCTGCGGCCAGACAGGCCAGTTTGGCACTGGTGCCTGTGCCGCAGGGACTGCGGTCATAGGCCTTGCCAGGGCACAGCACGAAATTCCTGCTGTCTGCCTTCTCAGATGGTCCAAACACCTCGATGTGGTCGATCAGGGCCCCGTCTTTTCCAGTGATGCCCTGGGCCTCCAGGGCTTTCCGTACGGCCCAGGTGAAATCGGTGAGTTTCTCCAGGTTGTTGAATTCCACAGGAACCGGACCATCCTGAATCAGGAAAAACCAGTTCCCTCCCCAGGCGACATCTCCCGTCACGGTGCCGTATTCTGGCACCTCCACCTGCACCTGTTTCAGATGCCGGTACGCAGGCACGTTCTGCACGGTCACCCGTCCATCTTCGTGAAGGGTGGTGCGAACCACACCCACTGGGGTCTCCAGCAGGTGTTCTCCCGGAGTGATCCTGCCCATGGCCTGCAAGGTGCGAACCACCCCGATGGTGCCGTGCCCACACATCCCCAGCACACTGACATTGTTGAAAAAAATCACCCCGGTGACACAATCAGGATTTGTAGGTGAAACCAGCAGGGCACCCACCACGGTGTCTGAGGCCCTCGGCTCATTGCACACAGCACGCCTGAAGTGATCCCACTTTGTTTTGAAAACCTCTCTTTGCTCTGCCAGAGAGCCCTCTCCAAGGCTGAAAGGAAACGCCACAACCACGCGGGTGGGTTCACCTGCGGTATGGGAATCGATGAAAGGCACCTCCATGTCCTTCCTCCTGTCCCGGACCAGAAGATCACCATCCTCTGTCCGGATGAACTCGGTCTATGCGATTTACATTAATCCCTGGCATGCCATACTGTCTTGTAGAAAATGGATGCCAGAACTGCCCGTTTGATACAAATCCCACTTCCTGCCCTGGAAACCATCTTTGACCGCTCGCCCGACACGGTCTTTTTTGTGAAGGACACAGAAGGACGTTACCTCTCCGTCAACCAGACCCTGCTTGATCGTCTGGGCCTCAGGTACCCACAGGAACTCATCGGCAAGACCCCTACAGAAGTGTTCCCCCCCTCTCTGGGGATGGGTTTTGCAGATCAGGACCAGCTTGTGCTTTCTGGAGAAACGCTGCTGGACCAGCTTGAGTTGCACCTTTACGCTTCGGGCGGTGCAGGATGGTGTTTGACCCACAAGGTCCCGCTCACCGACGATGCAGGCAACATCTGGGGCATGATCGGCATCTCAAAGGACCTGGGCATGCCTGACATGACCGGAAGTGTGTACGCAGAGGTGGCCCGTGCTGTGCAATTCATCCAGACAGATTACATGCAGCCCCTGACCTTGCAGGATCTGGCAGATGCAGCAGGAATCACCATCAACAAACTGGAGCGCCAGATCCGCCGGATTTTTGGGATCACCACCTATCAACTGTTGTTGCAGACCCGCATTGAGCAGGCCTCCAGACTCTTAAAGACCACCCGGGACAGCACCGCTCAGATTGCGCTGGCCTGCGGTTTTTATGACCAGAGTGCTTTCTCAAAACAGTTCAAGGCTGCGGTGGGCATGACCCCCAGCCAGTACCGGGCGTTTCATGCTTTGCAAGACGGCTGACCCTGACCTGGACCCGCGTGCACTTGCCAGAATTTTGAACCCGGTTGTATGCTCTTTTCAGTTTTGTAACAAAATCTCTGGGGAGTACACTGAATTGTGACCAAAAACCGTCGTTCACAGGGCCGCATCCGGGGCCACATTTTTACCGTTCTGGGCATCATTTCCGCCCTCATCGGGGTGGGCATGCTGGTGGCCGGATACTACGTCAAGGATGTGATCATGCTGATCGGGGCTGCCTTTCTGGTCTGCTGTTACGGCATCTGGCAGTACAAATCTTCCGATTACTGAGCATTGAGATATCAAGAAAAACGCCCCTCTGATCAGAGGGGCGTTGCGTTTGAGGGCTCAGGTCAGGCTCTGGCCACAGCCAGTTTGCCACCCTCAACTTCAGCCACAAAACCGTCTGTGTTTCCAGAGAACAGCACATCCACAGAGAGGGTTTCCTCTGCGATGGTGTCTCTGAACGCCTGTGCAGCTTCCAGCATGTCACCAGAGAAATCCAGGGTCAGTCGAATGCGGTCACTGACCTCCAGACCTGCATCTTTGCGGGCATTCTGCACGCTGCGCACGATGTCACGCATCAGGCCCTCAAGTTCCAGTTCACGGGAGATCTGGGTGTCAAAGGCCACCAGGTACCCCTGGTCTTCCAGTGCAGCGTAGCCTTCGGGAGACTTGGCATCCACCAGCACCTCATTGGGCTGCAGCTCAAAGCGGACCCCGTCGGCCTCGACTTCAAAAGCGAGGTTGTCCCGGACCATGCGGGCCACATAACTGGCATCGGCCTGATCCAGGGCTTTTTTCAGCACAGGAACCTGTTTGCCCACTTTTTTGCCGACCACGGGCAGGTTGGGCTTCAGGGTGTACTGCACCAGATCGGCGTACTGGTCTAAAAGCTCAACTTCCTTGACGTTCAGTTCTTCCTTGATCTGTTCAACAAAGCGTCCCAGCGACTGGGTCTGCTCTTTGCTTCTGGCTCTGAGGAGCACCCTGGGCAGAGGCTGACGGTTCTTGATGTTGTTCTGACCACGCACGGCACGACCCAGAGCCACCACCCGGATCACGGCATTCATCTCATCGACCAGTTGGCTGTCCTTCAAAGCCTCGTTCACGGTGGGCCATCTGGTCATGTGCACAGATTCGGGGGCGTCACTTTTCACGGAGAGCACCAGATTCTGGTACAGCACCTCTGCGATGAAAGGAGTGAATGGAGCCGTCAGGTGGGTCACGGTCACCAGTGCTTCATGCAGGGTGGCGTAAGCAGAGAGGTCCACACCATCAGACTTCCAGAAACGGCGGCGGTTGCGGCGAACGTACCAGTTGGACAGGTCCTCGACCACAAAGTCCTGGATCAGGCGTCCGGCAGTGGTGGGGTCGTACCCTTCCAGGGATTTGGTGACATCCTCGATCAGCACCTGCAATTGCGCGATCAGCCAGCGGTCCACCTCCGGGCGGTCCTTGACTTCAGGGGCACTTGCCAGATCGGGTTTGTCCAGATTGGCGTACATCACAAAGAAGCTGTAGGTGTTCCACAGGGTCAGCAGGTAATTGCGCAGCGCTTCACCCACCAGTCCGGGACCAAATCGGCGAGACAGTTCAGGTGGGGCAGAGGTGTACATGTACCAGCGCACCGCATCCGCACCAAACGAAGAGAACATCTCCCAGGGGTCCACGATGTTGCCCTTGCTCTTGGACATCTTGAAGCCCTTCTCGTCCAGGATGTGCCCGCAGCAGATCACATCTTTGTAGGTCACAGAATCAAAGAGCATCGTCCCGATCTGGTGCAGGGTGTTGAACCAGCCACGGGTCTGGTCGATGGCTTCAGAGATGAAATCTGCAGGGTACCGCTCCTCAAAGACCTCTTTGTTCTCAAAAGGATAGTGGTACTGTGCGAAAGGCATGGCCCCGGAGTCGTACCACACATCAATCACGTAGGGCACGCGTTTCATGGGTTCGCCAGACTCGGGGTGGAACAGCACGATGTCATCCACCATCGGTCTGTGGGGATCAAAGTCAGGGCTCTTCGGATCGACGGCCCCTCTGGAAAGCTCAGCGAGTTCAGCGTAACTGCCGACCACGTAATGTTTGCCAGACTCGGTTTCCCACACAGGCAGAGGGGTGCCCCAGAAGCGGTTTCTGGAGAGGTTCCAGTCCACCAGATTCTCCAGCCAGCCACCGTAACGGCCATTCTTGATGTGTTCGGGGTGCCAGCCCACGGTCTGGTTCAGCTCGATCAGGCGCTCTCTGTACTTGGTGTTGGCGATGAACCAGCTCTCGGTGGCGTAGTACATCAGGGGCGTACCACACCTCCAGCAGTGGGGGTAACTGTGGTTGAAGTTGTGCAGCTTCCACAGGAACCCTTTTTCCTTCAGGTCCCGGTTGATCTGGCTGTTGGCATCCCGGAAGAACACGCCCTGCCAGGGACCGAAGCGGTGCTTGCCCTCATTGTCCACACCCACGATCACGGGGAAGCCATAATTGCGGGCCAGACGCAAGTCATCCTCACCGAAAGCAGGGGCGGTGTGCACAATGCCCGTACCATCGCTGTCGGAAACGTAAGTGTCCAGGCCGGAGAACCACACAGGTTTGCCTTCCCCTTCAGCCTCGTAAGCCTCGGAGTAAGGGGCAGTGTAAGCCACCCGTTCCAGTTCGCTGCCCTTGAAGGTTGTGACCACTTCTGCAGACTCCCCCAGAACTTTGTCCTTCAGGCTGGAAGCCAGGATCAGGACTTTTCCAGCTTCATCTTTTGCCGCGGTGTACTCAAATTCGGGGTGGATGGCCACACCCACGTTGTAAGGGATGGTCCAGGGGGTGGTGGTCCACACCAGGAAAGCAGAACCCTCAGGCAGGCCCAGTTTTTCAGGTTCCTTCAGGTCAAAGGTCAGGTAGATGGAGGGGTCCTGGATGTCCTTGTACCCGTCGCTCACCTCTGCGTTGGACAGGGTGGTGCCGTCCTTCGGGCAGTAAGGAGCCACACGGAAACCTTTGTAAAGCAGGCCTTTGCCGTTCAGTTCTTTCAGGGACCACCAGATGGACTCGATGTAGTCCTTGTGGAGGGTCATGTAAGGGTTGTCGAGGTCCAGCCAGTACCCCATGCGTTCGGTGAACTCACGCCACTTGTCCTCGAAGACAAAAACACTGTCCCGGCACTCCTGGTTGAATTTCGCAATGCCGTACTCTTCCACTTCACGCTTGGAGCTCAGTCCGATGCGCTTCTCCACACCAAGCTCAACAGGCAGACCGTGGGTGTCCCATCCAGCCTTGCGGGGCACGTAATACCCCTGCATGGTCTTGAACCTGGGAAAAAGGTCCTTGTAGGCCCGCGCCTGCACGTGGTGGATGCCGGGCGTTCCGTTCGCAGTGGGTGGTCCTTCAAAGAAGGAATAGGTGGGCTTGTCCTGATCTTCAACGGTTTTCTTGAAGATCTCTTTCTCCTGCCAGAACCTGAGGACACTCTCTTCAAGTTTGGGGAAACTGGGGTTGGATTCTACGGGTTTGAACATGCTGGGTTGCTCCTGTGAGGGGGAGATGGGGTTTTCTGGAGGAAACTCTTTTGCCGGGGGCCCAGAGCCGAGGGTCGAGGGCAGGGATCAAAAAGATTGGGTGGTTTCACTTGGACAGAAAAGGCCATAGCTCAAGCTTTTTTAGCTCTCGGCTCTCGGCCCTCGGCTTCGGGCTAATCCACAATGAACAGCTTCGCCCCTTGCGGTGCCCTGGACCTGTGGGCTTCAGCCTGATCTGCCACCTGATAGCTCATGCCGGGTGTAAGCGTGAACATTCTTCCATCTTCGAGTTCGGTGATCAGTTCGCCTTCTAAAACCAGCAGAATGTGGCCTTTTTTGCACCAGTGGTCGGAAATGTAGCCAGGGGTGTACTCCACCATCCGCACGCGCACATCTCCAAACATCTGGGTTCGCCAGAAGGCTTGCCCTGCTTCTGCTGAGTGCTCGGTGGGGGAGATGTCGTCCCACCGGGTGGTGTGAAAGGGCAGGTTTTCTATTCGCATCATCCCTCCTTCGCCTGAGCCTGTTCGCTCTGAAAAACGAAAATCCCGGCATTCCTATGCAGAAATGCCGGGACGTTGTTGACCAACGTGGTACCACCCGAGCTTCAAAAGCAGCTTTTGCTGACTTTCCTTGTTCTTTCCTCTGACGGGGGAGGTCCGTTCCGTTCTACTCAAAGCCTTGCTGATCTCTAAAGCTTTTTTCTTCGGACAGCGTCACCAGAATCCTCTGGCAAAGTGAGGTGATTTTCAGAAACGTCCGGACCTGCTGGACTCGCACCATCTCCAGCTCGCTGAAGGCGTCCATTTCGTACTCTTCTCACATGCGCTTTTGCTTGTTCGAAGGTGTTCTGACCTGCTAGAGGACCAGATCCCCTTCTTAAGGCCTATGGTAAAGGTGAAAGGTAAGAAGAGTCAATCCGCATGAAAGCCGAGGGCCGAGAGCAAAAGACCCTGAACAGGAAGATGGAAAGAATTGGCAAAAGATCAGGCCACACACGGACAGAGCACCATCAAGAAAACAGAATCAGCATGCCACAAGCTGAAGTCATGGCTGGTTTTGAGCTCTTGGCCCTCGGCATCACTCCCTATCAGCCCCCGCTCATCCCCACCCCGTACAATGACCATTGGAGAGGTCCGCACCTCCCGAACCCCAAAACAATCCAGTCTTTCCATCTCCAGACTGTCCTTTACACAGGTACAGATGTCCTTTTCTGGGGTGGTATCTTCTGCGTGAAGGCCGTCTGATTGGGGCGGCCCGGGACACGCAAGGTGGGCGGTTTCAGTCACCCTTCAGGAGGCAGGTCTTGTGATAGACTCTGCTTGAGGTGGCACCTGGCTGCCACGCCTCCCCCCAAAACTCAGCAATCAATGATCCGTCAGCCGTTGACTGACACAACCATGAAACAGTTGATGGAAGACTGGGCCAGAAGGAAACAATGAGAAAACAGCACAAGACCGACGACAGCCTGAAATTCCAGGACCTTCAGAGCAAACTGCTTCCTGAGTTGCACCTGCTGGCAACCCAGGTGGGCATCGACAATTACCGCAAACTCAAGAAAGACGAACTGGCCATTGCCATTCTGGAAAAGCAGGCGGAGCAGGACGGTTTCCGTCTGGCCCGGGGCTTTCTGGAGATTTCTCCTGATGGTTACGGTTTCTTGCAGGACAACCTGCTGTCCACCGAATCCCGCAGTGTGATTGTCAGTGCAGGCCTGATCAAGCAGTTCCAGCTTCGCACCGGAGACAAGATTCTGGGCCGTGCCCGTCCTCCCCGCGAGAACGAGCGTTACGGCACCCTGATGCGGGTGGAGGCCGTCAACGGACTTGATCCCCTGACAGCTTCTCGCCGCCCCAAGTTTGATGACCTGATCCCCACCTTCCCGGACCGTCAACTGGTGCTGGAAGACCCCACCATGGACGATAACCTCGCTCTTAGGGTGATCGATCTGCTGGTGCCGATTGGCCTGGGTCAGCGTGGTCTGATTGTGGCCCCTCCCAAGGCCGGTAAGACCACCCTGATGAAGAAGATCGCCAACAGCATCGTCAAGAACTATCCCGAAATCACCGTGATGGTTCTGCTGGTGGACGAGCGCCCCGAAGAAGTGACCGATTTCCGTGAATCCGTGAAGGGTGCACAGGTTGTGGCTTCCACTTTTGATGAGCCCCCACAGAACCACGTGCGTGTGGCCGAGTTCGTCCATGAGCGTGCCCGTCGCATTGTGGAAGAGGGTGGGCATGTGGTGATCCTGCTGGACTCCATCACCCGTCTGGCCCGTGCCAACAACCTGGTGACCCCTCCCACAGGCCGCACCCTCTCCGGTGGTCTGGATTCCAACGCCCTGCACTGGCCCAAACGTTTCCTGGGTGCAGCCAGAAACATCCGTGGTGGCGGAAGCCTGACCATTCTGGCAACGGCTCTGGTGGAAACCGGGTCTCGCATGGATGATGTGATCTTCGAGGAGTTCAAGGGAACGGGCAACATGGAACTGGTGCTGTCCCGTCGCCTGGAAGAGCGCCGCATCTTCCCTGCACTGGACATTCTGAAGTCCGGCACCCGCAAAGAGGAACTGCTGCTGGCCCCTGAAGTGCTGCACAAAATGTGGCTCCTGCGCAAGGTGATCAGTGAGATGGACCCTGCCGAGGCCATGGACATGTTGCTCAACCGCATGTCCAAGACCCGCAACAACGCCGAGTTCCTGTCCACACTGGCAGGGGCAGGCGCATAACCAGCCAGACAAGAGTCTTACAAACAGGCCTCTGCACTGTGGTTTTTGCCGCAATGCAGAGGCTGACTTTGACCTTTTTAAGCATTTTCGCTTAAATGTTGAAGTCAAATTGACTGAAGCCAGTCTGAGGGAAATTTGTTGCCTGACAAAGCAAACAGCTACAGCCAGCATTCAGGTCTAAAGTGAACGTTTCATGTTCTCATCTTGTGTTTTGGTGTCTGAAACACAAAAACCTTGAAAGGCCTGAAAATGAGCCTCTCATGAGCTGTCATTGAAATTGCTTAAGGCAGCCCTTAGTATGGCTTCTGGGAGGAAGAGTTGAAGTCATTTTCGAAAAACGCCCGTCGGATCACGGCGGCCGCGATTGCTCTACTGCTTCAGCAGGCGGTTGCAACACCTCTGGTGTTCCCCTACAACTTCCGTACTGCGACCAAAACCATCTCCGTCAAATCTGTGGAATCGACGGTTGAGCGTGGGTCTGCCATCGTTCGCATTCAGCCCGGAGATTCCCTCACCCAGATCGCAGCCGATTACGGGGTGCGTGTCAAATCCATCATGTGGGCCACAGGCATCAAGAAAGACCAGCTCAAACCTGGAATGCTCGTCCGGGTTCCGCTGGTGGCCGTGGTGGAAAACAACATCACCAAATTGCCCCCCGGAGTGTTTGTGCACGAAGTGGAATCAGGGGAGACCCTCTCCACCATTGCCCGGCGCTACGGCCTGTCGATCATCGAACTGATCAGTGCCAATCCCTACACTTCCAGTCTGGACCGCATGAAAGAAGGAGACAGGCTCTTCATTCCCAGTGCCCAGCGGGGTCTGATTGTCAAAATCAAACCCGGTCAGGACCTGGTGAGCCTTGCAGAATTCTACGGTGTGGATGTGGGACAGGTGGCCAAGGCCAACAATGCCACCCTGCCCTCCGACCTCTCTGAAGGCGACTATGTGCTCCTCCCGGGCGTGATGGCTGAAGGAACCCTTGAAGCCCTCAACACCCGCCGCCAGAACGAAATCGAAAACCGCAAGAAACGCGAGCTTCTGGAGCGTTACCAGCGTTACCTCGTTTTCGTGAAGCGCAAGAAACAGCAGCAATACGAGCGTTATCTGGCATTCCTTGAAGAGAAGAAGGAGCGCAAGGCCAGAGAGGCTGAACTGGCCAAACAGCAGGCCATCGAAGAGGCCAGACAGCAGGCCATTGCCCGTGAGCAGGCTCGCAAAGCGGAAGCCAGAGCAGCAGTCCTGGCCAAACAACGCCAGCAGCAGCAGGCCGCCCTGGCCCAGCAGGCCAGAGCCGCCAGACGCAGCACCAGCAAAACAAGCGTGGTGCGCACCTCTTTTGATTCCAAACCTGCAGCCTCAACAGGCTTCCAGTGGCCCATGCGCAGCTTCACCATCACCAGTGGATACGGCAGACGTGGGTTCTGGATTGGTTCCAGCAACTTCCACACCGGTGTGGACATGGGTGCACCCACAGGTACACCCATTTATGCTGCCTCAAGTGGTCGCATCACCGCTTCGGGCTGGGGAAGTTACGGTATCAATGTTTTTGTCTCCAATGGTAATATGAGGGTCATCTACGGACACATGAGCCGCACTGCAGTGCAGGTCGGGCAATATGTAGACCGTGGAGATTTGCTCGGGTATGTGGGCTGTACAGGCATTTGCACCGGACCCCACCTGCACTTTGAAGTGCAGATCGGCGGAAGCCACGTGAATCCTTACAACTACCTGCCCTGAAATCTGCACCATTTTATCTACAGATGTCCACGGGGTGATCATGCAACGCATTTTGCTGGTAGATGATGAAGAACAAATTCTGCAACTGCTGGAGATGTTCCTGGAGATGAACGGGTACCGTCCGGTGCTCGCTCACTCCAGGCAGGAAGCCCTCCGTCAGGTGGCCAGCAATGACATTGATCTGGCCATTCTGGATGTGTGCCTGGATGATGCCAATGGTTTCGATCTGGGCCGAGAGATCAAAGCAGACCACCCACAGCTTCCTCTGGTCTTTCTGACTGGACTCAGTGCCGAGAAAGACCGGGAGACAGGCCTCAGCATTGGGAATGCATACCTGGTCAAACCTTTTCAGCCAGATGTGCTGCTGAACGTCATCCAGCAACAGCTTTCCAGTTCACCTGCTTAAACTGGTACCTAAAAAGTCTGAAAACTGGTTCTTCTAAAGAACCAGTTTTTTCTTTAACATGCAAGACATGGAAAAAGGCACCTTACCCATCAAAACCGGTTTCGCAGAAATGTTCAAAGGCGGCGTGATCATGGACGTGGTCACCCCCGAACAGGCCATCATTGCAGAACAGGCCGGAGCCACTGCCGTCATGGCCCTTGAGCGCGTTCCTGCAGACATCCGTGCAGACGGTGGCGTTGCCCGCATGAGTGACCCCAAAATGATCAAAGGCATCATCGAGGCGGTCTCCATTCCCGTGATGGCCAAAGTGCGCATCGGTCACTTCGTGGAAGCCCAGATCCTGCAGGCCCTGGGTGTGGACTTCATCGACGAATCCGAAGTGCTGACCCCCGCAGACGAGTCCTACCACATCTTCAAGCACGACTTCAAAGTGCCCTTCGTGTGCGGAGCAAAAAACCTCGGGGAAGCCCTGCGCCGCATCGGTGAAGGTGCCGCAATGATCCGCACCAAAGGCGAAGCAGGCACCGGCAACGTGGTGGAAGCTGTGCGCCATGCCCGCACCGTTCTCGGTGAAATCCGTGCCATCCAGACCAAGCCCGTTGAGGAACTCATGACTGTGGCCCGTGACCTCCAGGCTCCCTATGAACTGGTCCGTTACATCCACGAGCACGGCAAACTGCCTGTTGTGAACTTCGCCGCAGGTGGCGTGGCCACCCCAGCAGACGCTGCCCTGATGATGCAACTGGGCCTCGAAGGTGTGTTCGTGGGCTCCGGCATCTTCAAATCCGACAACCCCGAAAAACGCGCCCGTGCCATCGTGAAGGCCGTCACCCACTACAACGACGCCGACATCCTGGCCGAAGTCTCCGAAGACCTCGGGGCACCCATGACTGGCATTGGCATCGATGAAATCATCGAAGCCGACAGAATGGCAAAACGGGGCTGGTAAGACCCTCTTGGTGGGCGTTGCACGTTGCGCCCCTACACCTGGGTGCTAACGTAGGGGCGCAGCGTGCTGCGCCCTTCTTTGCTGGAGGAACCACATGAAAATCGGCGTTCTGGCCCTGCAGGGGGCCTTTCGTGAGCACAGACAGATGCTGGAAAAGCTGGGGGTGGAGGTCACTGAGGTCCGGCTCCCGAAACATCTTGTAGGTTTAAGTGGACTGGTGATTCCCGGAGGGGAGTCCACCACCATGGGCAAACTGATGATGGATTATGACCTGAAAGAACCCATCCAGAAGTTTTATCAGGAGGGTGGGGCCATTTTCGGGACCTGTGCCGGGGCGATCATGCTGGCCAGTGAGATTGAAGGGCAACCGAAGCACATCCAGGGCAAACAGCCCTCCCTGGAATTGATGGACATCACCGTGGCCCGCAATGCTTTCGGGCGTCAGGTGGACTCCTTCAAAGAACCCCTGACCATCAAAGGTCTGGAGAGCAGCTTTGATGCGGTCTTCATCCGGGCTCCAGTGATCACCCATGTGGGTCAGGATGTGGAGGTGCTCTGTGAGCACCAGGGGCAAGTGGTGCTGGCCCGTTCTGGTCGCCTGATGGCTGCGAGCTTTCACCCAGAACTGACCAGAGATGCCAGGGTCCACGAACTCTTCCTGAAAACTTGCGTGAAAGCGTAATCTCAAAAGTTCAATTGTGCAGAGGCAGATTTCTTGTGCCTCTGCACCTTTTTGGGTCTGCCAATTGTCTAAATGCGTATAAATGTCCGTTTCACACCATCCCTGAAGCTGATACACTACACACCGAGAGCTTGCAGGATTGGCCCACGCCAGGACTGCCAGAGCACATCAAAGCTGACATGCTGTGACCAAAGAAAGCTGGGTTTTTCAGCATCTGGCGCAGCTTCCAACGGGAGGTCTGGATGATTATCATGAAATTCGGTGGCACGCTGATGGGCTCAGCGCAGGCCATCCAACATTCCGCAGGTCTGGTGGCACATACCGTCCAGCAAGGGGAGAGAGCGGTGGCTGTGGTGTCCGCCATGTCGGGTGTGACCGACACCCTGATCAAGGTGGCAGGCAGTGCAGAAAACGGCGACATCGCCTTCGCCAACGACGAACTGGCCCTCCTGAGGAACCGTCACCTGAACACCGCCCATGAACTGGGTGCTGCTCCAGACAGCCACACCATGCTGGAAATCCGCGAACTGCTTGAAACCCTGCGCCAGACGGTGGTGGGTGTGTACCTGCTTCGCGAACTGAGCCCCAGAAGCCGTGACCTGATCGTGTCCTTCGGAGAGCGTCTTTCTGCCCCCCTGATGGCCATTGCCCTGCAGCAACTCGGTGTGCATGCCCACAACCTGACCGGGGGTCAGGCGGGCATCCTCACCGACCAGCACTTTGGCAATGCCCGTCCGCTGCCGGAGGCCTTTGATCGCATTCCTGCTCGCCTGGAAGGACTTTTTGGTGCAGGCATCACCCCTGTGGTCGCTGGTTTTATCGGGGAGACCAAAGAGGGCGCCATCACCACCCTCGGGCGTGGAGGCACGGACTACACCGCCACCATCATCGGTGCTGCCCTCAAAGCCGATGAAGTGTGGGCCTGGAAGGACGTGGATGGGGTCATGACCACCGATCCCCGCATGGTCCCTGAAGCCCAGAACATCCAGCACCTCTCGTACGCCGAGATCATGGAGCTGGCTTTCTTCGGGGCAAAAGTGCTGCACCCCCTGGCCGTGACCCCTCTGCAGGAGCACGCCATCCCCCTGCGTGTGAAGAGTGCCGCTGATCCTTCCTTCGCAGGCACCCTGATCACTGGCAAGGCCGTGCGCAACAAGCCTGTGAAGGCCGTAACGGCCATCCGTCAGGTGTCCATCATCACCGTGGGTGGAGCCCTGGTGGGTGTGCCCGAGACGGTTGCTGAGATCTTCGATACACTGGCCCGGGCCCAGATCCCGGTCCTGATGATCTCCCAGAGTTCCAGCATGGCCAACGTGTCTCTGGTGATCCAGAACGCTTACGCCAGAAAAGCCATGTCTGAGCTCAAGGCTGCTTTTGCCAAAGCGGACCTGGTGCGGGATTTTGAATTCCAGGAGAACATCGCTGTGGTCGCCATCGTCGGTGAAGGCATGCGTGGGGCCAGAGGGATTGCTGCCAAACTCTTCTCTGCACTGGCAGAAGAGGGCATCAACCTGCTGATGATCTCCCAGGGGTCTTCCGAGTTCAACATCTCCCTGGCCATTGAGGACCGGGATGTGGCCAAGGCCGTTCAGGCCGCCCACAAGGCTTTCGAACTGGAAAAAGCCGACTGAGACTCTGGATCTGTGGGGGCGGGCCGCTGGCTCGCCCTCTTTCTTGCAACAAACAATCTGGGCGGCGAGGAATCCCTCTGCCGCCCGGCATCATGTATGTGTATTGCAGGGTCCTTAAGAGAACTTTCCGGTCTGGATCACTTGAACGAGCACCGGAGGCAGGTTCCAGGCGAGAATGTCGAAGGCTGCGGCATGGAAGTCGTAAACCACTTTGTGCATCTTGATTTTGACTTCCTGCTCACCGATGTCCATGATGCACACGTCTGCTCCGGGCTCACGGTTGAGGGTGAGGCCCACCGATCCGGGATCAACCACGTACCCACCATTGCGCAATTCACGCACCATGGGGATGTGGCTTCCGCCGCAGACCAGAATCTTGCAGTTGAGCGAAGTGAGCAGGTCCTCGAGGGTTTTGCTGCCCTGAGAGAGGTCCAGGCGTCCTTCTGGACTTAAAGGACTGCCGTGGCAGTAGCGCAAGCGACCATAAGGGGTCATGAGCCTTCCGGTGGGGCTGAAGGATTGCAGATAGAGCTTGTCTTCTTTGGAGAGCACCCCTCGGGTCCATTCCAGGACCTCCTCGGAAATGCCTTTGCGTCGCTCGGCTTTGGCGACGCCTTCAAAGCTGACTCTCAGATCGCTGCTGCCCAGTCCGCAG
This sequence comes from Deinococcus cellulosilyticus NBRC 106333 = KACC 11606, assembly GCF_007990775.1. Classification (NCBI taxonomy): domain Bacteria; kingdom Thermotogati; phylum Deinococcota; class Deinococci; order Deinococcales; family Deinococcaceae; genus Deinococcus; species Deinococcus cellulosilyticus. Next base: position 80,297 of record NZ_BJXB01000019.1, read on the forward strand.
GTGATGGAGTGGTTGCGCACAAACTCGATGCACTCTGCGGGGCTGGCTCCGTAACCTACCAGGTCACCAAGGGAGATGACCTGATCCACTCGGGAGTCCTGGATGACTCTCCAGGCGGCTTGCAAGGCGTGGATGTTGGCATGGATGTCGCTGATGAAGGCCAGTTTCATATTCCCGTTCCTTGCATGATTTTACAATATCCGAATTGATGTTGTGGTGCATGAAAATGAGTGGATTACACAATAATTACAGGACTGGACAGCAAATTTCAAGGCCCTGTTCTGAATCAAAGCTGTGGTGTAGCTGAAAAACCTTCAGTTTGACGGATTCCGACTTCAGCTTCGGGCTAGACAACCTGAGACTGGCTTCAGACTGGAAGAGCGACCCTTCAGGGGGCCAAAGAGAGAAGCCCGATGCTTCTCAGAAAACTGCGTTAAAATTTGGGGGTGTTTCTCCTCCCTTTCATTTTTCTGGCACTCAGCAGCCTGAACATCATCTGGGGCTTTTTGACTCCGCTTTTTTTGGCCTGGGTATTTAAAGTTCTGATTGACACACAGACCCGCCGTGCTGCCCTGCGCCGCATGTTCTGGGGAATGAGCCTGTTTTTTGCCATTTTTCTGTACTGGCTTCCCATCAGTTTTTATGGCCAGTATGGGATTTTTGGAGCGGTCATCTTCATTCCGCTGTGGTTCATTGAGGGGGCATTCTGGATGCTGATGGCCGCAGTGGTCTTCAACCTGAGCCGTGACCGCTACACCAGACTGTGGTTGTTGGCCTTTGGCTGGGTGCTGCTGGAGTGGTTGCGTCACCTCGGCATGTTCGCCTTCCCCTGGGGGACACTGGGGTACACATTGCTGGGCACCCCTCTGATTCAGGCCGCAGACCTTGGAGGAGTGATGCTGCTGAGCCTTCTCACCACGGTCACGGCTGCAGCCCTGGTGAGTGTGCTGGAAGGACAGTTCATTCCTGTTGCCTTGACGGCCGCTTTGTGGGTGGGCGGCTGGTTCTATGGCATCACGCGCGATGCACCCACGGGAACCCCCCAGCAGGCCACACTGGTGCAGGGAAACATTGATCCCAGACTCAAGGCGCAGGATGTGAACCACCAGATGCGGTCCATCGACATCTACAACAACCTGAGTCAGGGGACAGGGCTTTTCATCTGGCCCGAAACCGCCATTTACGACCACAATCTGGAAGAGGCGCAACCTGCACAGCTCATCACCGGCATGAGCGACCAGACCACCATCCACAACCGCGTGGTGGCCCGTGAGGTGGATGTGGCCTCCAACCAGACCCGCGTGACGACCCACGACAAAATCCGCCTGGTGCCCTTTGGTGAGTGGTATCCCATGCGTGAACAACTGGCCTCCGTCTATGAACCCATCGAGAAACAGCTGGGCGTGTACCTGGGAAGCTGGCGTGTGGGCGAAAAAGCCGAGCCTCTGGAGATGGAGGGTCAGAAACTGGGCACTTACGTGTGTTACGAGAGCGTTTTTGGCTGGATTGCCCGCCGCATGGTCCTGAATGGTGCAGATGTGCTGGTCAATGTTTCAAACGATGCCTGGTTCGGCACAGGTGCAGGCCTGAGGCAGCACTATGACATGGGACGTGTGCGTGCCATCGAGACCCACCGTTACATCCTGAGGGCCGGGAACACCGGGGTCACGGCAGTGATTGACCCTCTGGGGCGCACCCTGGAGCGCCTCCCCCTGTGGGAGGAAGGCACCCTGAAAGCAAACTACCAGTCCCTGACCGGAGCAACAATTTACATGCTGGTCGGAGACTGGCTGGTGATTGGCATCTGCCTTTTTGGCAGCATCTGGGTGCTGTTTACAGGGTCCAGGAAAGCTCGAGTGCTTCTATAAGGCCGCCTTCATCCACATGGCCCACATGGTGGTTGGCGGCAGCACGGGCTTCGTCATCGGCGTTGGCCATGGCGACTCCATGACCGACCACCCGCATGGCCTCGGCGTCGTTGTGACCATCGCCCACCATCATCACCTGATCCACTGTCAGACCCAGCCTGGCAGCGATTTTTTCAATCCCTGAGGCCTTGGAGACGCCCCTGCGGGTCATGGAGATGAACATGGCATCCGGCATGATCGGACTTCCAGCAGGGGAGAGCGTGACACTTTCAGGCATCAGGGCCATGCATTCCTGGGTTTGCTCGATGGGCACCACCCACTGGGCACGCACAGGGGTCCCTTTCAGTGCACTGAAGGGCTTGGGATCAAAAGGGAGCCCGAGCAGGTCGGCATGTTCACGGGCGAACCTGTGGGTGTCCTCAACGGCATAATCCGTGTCAGAGTACAGTTCCAGCACCCAGTTTTTTTCTTTGCCCAGTCTTTCAAACTCAGGCAGCAGTTCCTCTGGGAAAGGCACAGAGAGGGTTTCTTCCGTCTGAACGTGATAAATGCTTGCTCCATTCTGGAAGATGTGCCAGCCTTCAGGGTCGAGTTGCTTTGCATATCCCAGGGCCTTGCCAAAGGCCGGGCGTCCGGTGCACAGGACCAGATGCTGCCCCCGTTTTCTGGCTTCCCGGGTGGCTTCCCAGACTTCTTCGAGAACGGTTCCACTTGAGCCGACCAGCGTTCCATCCACATCAATGCATACCAGTTTCAACACCGTAACAGCTTAATGGATTTTGGTGAGGAAAAGGTTCTGCTGAATAGCCGAATTGATGAGTGTATGGAGTATCATGTGTAACATGATCATCTGGATCAATGGACCATTTGGTGTGGGCAAGACCCAGACTGCATTTGAACTGCATTTTCGCCTGCCAGGAAGTTTTGTCAGTGATCCGGAACAGCACGGCTTTGCATTGTTCAAAACCCTTCCACGTGAACTCAGAGGAGACTTTCAGGACCTTCCAATGTGGCGACAGACCACCTTTGAAACCCTCAGGTACCTGGACCAGAGCCACCATGGAGTCACCATTGTTCCCATGACCGTGGTCAACCCTCAGTACTTTGCGGAAACCGTGGGTCAACTCAGGGAGGCAGGGGTGGATGTCCAACACTTCAGCCTTCTGGCCTCCAAAGAAACCCTTCTGAAAAGGCTCAGGAGCAGGGGAGATTCTTCCCGCTCCTGGGCTGCCCAGCAGGTGGAACGCTGTATGGATGGCTTGCAAGATCCAGTGTTTGCCACCCATGTTCAGACGGAAAACCTGACCATTGCGGGGCAGGCAGAGACCATAGCAGAAGCCTGCGGTCTGACCCTGTTGCCTGCCCAGAAAAACCGGATTGCTCAGGCGCTGAGGAGGTTCTCAACGGTTTTGCATCACATCCGCTGATCCCTCGGCGGCGGCTTTCACGGCCAGGGGCATCACGGTCAGGCCCTGCACGAGAATGCTGAACACCACCACCCCATAGGTCAACGTCAGAATCAGTTCACGGTAAGCACTTTCAACAGGGATGGAAAGGGCCAGAGCAATGGCAATTCCTCCTCTGAGTCCTCCCCAGGTCATCATGCGCACAGTATAGGGCTGCAAGGCAAAAGGTTTGCGCAAAAGGGAGACAGGCAACCCCACGCTGATCCAGCGCACCGCCAGAACCACAGGAACCATCACCAGCAGGAGCAGGTGACCGTTGTCGGGCCATTTCAGCAGCAGCACTTCCAGACCGATCAACACGAACAGCACTGCATTCAGGATCTGGTCCGTCATTTCCCAGAACTGGTCCACGTGTTCACGGGTTTTGTCACTCATGGCATGCTGCCTGCCCTGCTGCCCGATGATCAGGCCCGCAATCACCATGGCAATGGGGCCAGACACATGTAAGGTCTGGGCCAGAGCGTACCCTCCCATCACCAGGGCAATGGTGATCAGGAGTTCTGGAATGTACTGGTCGATGCTGCGCAGCATCAGAAAAGCGAAATAACCCAGCACAGCTCCGAACAGGGCACCTCCCAGAGCTTCCTGGGCAAACAGACGCAGGATGTCCAGTGCTCCCATTGCCTCATGCCCACCATGCCCACCTCCAAAGGCCAGACTGGCGATCACTGCAAAAACCACCACGCCCACACCGTCATTGAACAGGGACTCACCTGCAATCAGGCTTTCAAGCTTTTGGGGGACTTTTGCCCGCTTGACCAGATCCAGCACCGCAATGGGATCTGTGGGAGAGATCAGGGCCCCGAACAGCAGAGCATAAATCAGAGGAATCTGCATGCCAAAGAGTCCCAGAATCCAGTACGTGAGCCCACCAATCAAAAAAGTCGAGATCAGTGTGCTGAACACGGCCATCACCAGCACAGGAGTCTTGTACTTTCTGAGCACCTCTGCATTGACATTCAGGGCACCTGCAAACAGCAGGAAACTCAAGACCCCTTCCATCAGGAAGGTCCCGAAATCGATCTGCTCCAGCACTTTCTGAGCTGTTGGAACAAGGTTTGCCCCCATGGCATTCACAGCAAGCAGGAACAATGAAGCCACCAGACCCACCAGGGTCACCCCGATGGTGGATGGCAGTTTGAGGAATTTCTCGTTGAAATAGGCGAAAAGTGCGGTCAGGGTGATGATCAGAGCAAAAGCGTCAAGTAGCTGCATGGCAATCTCCTGCGGGGTGTGAAATCGTGGCAACACAGACATTCTGGGCCGAAGGGACCAGCCCTGCTGTGGCATTGGGCAAAAGAAAAACGGAGACCGTGTGAACAGTCTCCGCCAGGCCAACATATGGAGGTTGGTCTCCGGCCCATGGCCTCATTTCTTTCATGATACCGTCTGGCAACCTGCGCTGCAAGCCCTGCAACACGCAGAAATACAGAATGAAAACCAGGAAAATGAAAAACAGGGAGGATCATCCTCCCTGTTCATGCCTACAGCTTAAGCCTGGGCAGCAGGAACGTAACCTTCCAGGGAGGCATAATCGTCCTGGAAGTGCATCAGCACACCGCTGAACAGGGTGTCAAAGGTGGTCTGGGGGAATTCGCAGAGGGTGGGGTAGAAGCCCACGTACTCCAGCCACACGTTGCCATCGTCGTCGATGCTGCGGGAAAAAGCGCGTTCACGGTTGCGCTGGTTCAGCATGGTGACCACTTCGTCACGGCGCTCGGTGTAGGTCTTCTGGGTCACGCAGGTGATTTCTAGACGGCTGGTGTCGTTGGGACCGTCAGAAACACTGACCAGAACAGCAGCGTCGCCCATTTCAAATTTCCAGCCCATGCGGATGAAGCGTTGACCATTGTTCTCCTGGACATCCAGGTGCACTTCTTTTTCTTTCAGGTACTTCGCGATGGTATCGAGCGTCAGCAGAGCGACATCAGACATGATTTTTCCTCCTAGAATTGATGGACAAAGCCTAGCACATCCTACATGATTTTGTTGAGGAATGCTCCTGCATTTGCCCCGACGTTGTGGCTGATGTTTGCCCTGCAATAACCCCGTGTTCAACCGTGGAATCTGGAGCTTCAGTTGCCTGAAACAACCCGGATTTCCACAGGTGCAACGCCCTCAGAGATGATTCCCAGTGCTTTTGCAGCAGCGATGGACAGATCAATGATGCGCTGTTTGTTGCCAAAAGGTCCCCGGTCATTGATCTTGACCCGGATGGTTTTTCCGGTCTTCTGGTGTTTGACCTCCACCCAGGTGCCAAAAGGCAGGGTGGGGTGGGCCGCTGTGAGGGGGGTTTCTTTGTCTTTGAGGCCGCCATAATACACGGCATAACCGGTCTGTAGGGCCTGGGTCTGGGCCATGCCCATCATGGGCACAACCAGCAGAAGAATGGCCAGAAGGTACTTCATTTACACCTCCGCAAAGGGAGCGTGGCTCAAAACCTCGCAACCCGTTTCCGTGACCAGCACAAGCTCTTCCAGGCGGACGCCACCCACCCCGGAAATGTAGAGGCCAGGTTCGATGGTCACAACCATCCCGGCCTGCAGTGGGACGTTGAATTGTGGACGCTCCGGGCTGAATTTCGCCAACCTGGGGTCCTCGTGAATGGCCAGACCCACCCCGTGACCCAGGGAGTGCACGAAGTGTTCTGCCAGGCCCTGCTCAGCCAGATAACCTCTGGCCACCTGGTCAATGTCACTGGTCATGGCTCCGGGCCTGACCGCCTGAAGGGCCAGTTGCAGGGCCTGATGGGTGTGACGGTACAGGTTTTTCAGCTCCTCGCTGATTTCACCCACAGGGAAAGCACGGGTGGTGTCGCTGTGGTAGCCCTGGTAGCGGGCCCCCCAGTCAAAAGTCACCAGTTCACCCTCCTGAATCACCTTTTCACTGGCGGTTCCGTGGGGCATGGCGCTCCGGTAACCACTGGCAACGGTGATGTCAAAAGCCCGGTCCTCTGCCCCATGGGAGCGCATGTAAAGCTCCATCTGCAAGGCAAGGTCCACTTCACGCACTCCAGCTTTCAGCATGGGGAGCACATGTCGCATGGCCTCATCTGCAATGCGCTGGGCTTCGCGGATCTTCTGCACTTCCTCGGGGGTTTTGATCAGGCGGATGCCTTCCAGCAGTCCCTCGGTGGGCACCAGTTGTGCGGCGTGCAGGCCGTCCAGTTGCCGGAGTTTGTTCACCATCAGGGCATCGGCTTCAAATCCAACCACCTTGCCCTCCAGCAGGGTGCGGGCATGTCGGATCACATCAATGTCGCGGGCAATGTGCTGTGGAACAAAGCACTCTTCCTCGGCCTGAACGGTGTAACGGGCATCTGTGTACAGCAAAACCCCGTCTTTGTGCAGCAGCACCAAACCGTCTTTTGGGGTGGAAAATCCACTCAGGTAGCGGACATTCTCAGGTTTGCTCACCCACAGGGCATCCAGGCCATGAGAAGTCAGCAGGTCAGTGAGTTGTTGCATACGGTAGAGTATAACCCGCTGACCCGTGCTCCCGTCTAGCCCCTCTCAGGGTTTTATCTGTCCAGCAGCCCATTTGACGGCATCACGCAGGGTGGTGCCGGGTTCGTCGGGGACAACCCCCACCCCTTCCCAGGTCTTGCCACTGAAGGGTGCAAGCTGTCCAGAAGCGAGAAAAAGCATGCTTCCGTCATTGAAGCAATACGGATAGATGGCTTCAACGTTTCCTGCACTGGTCTCCCCGAACACCCTGGCACGGCCCACACGCTGCAATCCACCACTGAAGCCCTCGGCAGCACTGTTCACATGCCTGTCAATGACCAGGGCCAGGGGGACTTGCCCGTAACTGCGGTTCCCAAGGGCAGGCAGGGGAATGGGAAAAGACCCTTTCAGGCGCATGCGCCACAGAAAACCTGACTGAAAGAACCCTGCTGCACGCATCATCTCCACGGCAAGCCCACCAGGGTTGCCTCTGAGGTCAATCACAAACGCTTTTGCTCCCTTTGCTGTGAGGGCATCGAGCGCCTCTTTTACACCTGCGCTGCGGTCAAATCCTGCAAAGTCTTCAATCAGGATGATGCCCACCCTGGGATCTTCCGCCGAGATTTCATACTTCACCAGTCCCGTGGCCCGGGTGGGAGTGGCTTGCAGGGCGTAATTCAGGCAGGGGAGGTCTCCATAGGTTTGCTTGATGGCCTTTGCTTCAATGGCACTGAAATACACGGAGTGGTTGTCTCCCAGCCAGTCCACCACTGATTTCAAGGCAGAATCTACAGAACTGGGGTCCTGGGTGACCTGATTCCGGTGGTGTTTTTTGACCTCTTCCCAGTTGTTGGAATTCTGAATCAAGGTTTGCTGAAGGCCACGGGGCGTCTCAGACAGTAAGGAAGCAGGCAGAGCCAGCGTGCGGGGCGCGGTTAAATGGGAGGTGTAGATGTATTTTTCAGTGATCATGTCGGTGATTTTCTGGAATTTGTCTAATTCTGGGCTGAAGACACCGGTCAGGAGCACTGCAGAAAGCGTTACACTGGAAAACATGCTTTCACCATAGCAGGAGAAAGCATAAGGAAAATACATGAGCCAGAATACAGATCTCCTTCTTTTGACTCCAGGCCCGACGCCCATCCAGCCTGATGCACTCCAAGCCCTCCTGATTCCCATGGTTGGACACATGGACCCTGCGGTTTTCGCGCTGAACGCGCGCATCCAGGCGAACCTGAAAGTCCTCTACGGAGCGGCGGCGGATGCGTTCACGGCACTGGTGGCGGGCACCGGCAGTCTGGGAATGGAGACTGGCTTTGCCAACCTCATTGAACCCGGCGACACCGTGGTGGTGGCCACCAACGGCTCATTCGGGGACCGCATGGTTGAGATGTGCGAGCGTTACGGTGCAAAAGTCATCGTCGTTCGTGCCCCCATCGGCGAAGCCGTGCGTCTTGAAGACGTGGAAAAAGCCCTCAAGGAACACCAACCCAAAATGGTCAGTGTGGTCCACGGCGAGACCAGCACGGGTGTCCTCAACCCCGCTCCAGAAATTGCCCGCATGGCCCAGGACATGGGCATCCTCGTGACCGTGGATGCTGTGACCACTGCTGGCATGATGCCCTACGAGATGGAAAAATGGGGCATCGACTACGCCTACACCGGTTCTCAGAAGTGCCTTTCGGCCCCTCCTGGAGTTGCCCCTGTGGCAGTGAGTGCCCGCGCCATGGAAGTGGTCCGCAACCGCAAGACCCCCGTGACCCTGTGGTACTCCGATTTTCTGGGACTGCAGGCCTACTGGGACCACCGGGATTACCACCACACCATTCCCGTGCAGCTGCACTACTCTCTGGACGCAGCCCTCAGTGCCGCCCTCAATGAAGGACTGGATGTGCGTGCCCGCCATGCTGCCGAACTGAGTGTCGCTGTGGCCCGCACCCTGGAAACCATCGGTTTCTCCCACTTTGTGAAAAACCCCAGGGAGCGCCTCCCAAGCGTGCTCTCCCTGCGCCTCCCAGAAGGCATGAATGACCTTCAGGTGCGCACCGCCCTCCGTGAAAAAGGCATCAGCATCACCGGAGGACTGGATGCCACCCGTGGCCTGATCTGGCGACTTGGCCTGATGGGCGAAGCCGCCCGCACCGAACACTACATGCGCTTCATGCGCACCCTGGACGAGATTCTGGGCCACAGGCACCTGGAAAGCACCCTCGAACAGAACCTCACAGCTGTTCACGCCTGAGACCGAAACCACCAAAAAAGCCCTCCTGGGTCACAGGAGGGCTTTCTGTTTTTACGGCACCTGTTCTCAGGCCATCTGCATTCTGGAAATCAAGGCATCCACAATGCGCTCAGGGCTTCCCTCACGGGTGTCTGCCCAGGAGAGACGGGCTTTCAGTTCAGGCAACTCGGCAAGGTGATGGATCAATTCTTCTTTTTGCTGGTGGTCCAGGATGAACACAAACCGTTCTGCCTCAAGTCGATACACGTGTAGGGTGCGCTGGGACAGGATGCGCACCACCTGCAGCACCAGCAGGTCATTGAAGGCTTGATGGGAGGTTTCCTCAGGAGACATCCTCGACACTTCCAGCAGACCCACATGGTAGGAAGACAGCAGCCGACCATAGGCATCAAGCTGTCGATACAGCTGAAAGCGGTGCGGCAGTCCAGTCAGCCAGTCCCGTCTGGCCTGGCGGTCCAATTCCTCCTGAAAGGCAACCAGTTTGACTGCACGTTCAAATTGATTCAGGAAAGCGTCCAGCAGGGTCTTCTCTGTTTCGTTCAGTGGATTTTCGAGCCTGACCCGATACGAAAGGGGAGAGGGCGGAACACTGATGTATCCTCTGAATTCCACAGGGGAAAGCCAGCCCACAGGCAGCAGGGTCTCCTCGTCCCGTCTGAATTGGCTGCCCGGAAAAAGAGCGGACAGGGCGGCTTCCATGGCAGCAAGCACTTCACGGATGCTGTTGCCTTGCAAGTCAATGCAGGCCTGGGCAAATCGGATGGTGGTCTCAGAGGGATTCTGCATGGCGGGCTCCATTGAAGGGAAAGGGCAATGAACAACCGGGTTCATCAATAAGGCACCTGCAAGCCTGACGTGCAGCTTGCAAAGGTCACCTGGATGCACCCAGTATGACAGGCAGACTCTGACACAATTATGAGCGACGCATCCGTCGGACCATCCATGCAATGAATGCAATGACCACCACCAAAATCAACACATTGAAAATCAGGCTGAGGATGCCCATGAAACTGAAAGGACTGTACCCATACCCCAGGTGTCCAAATCCAAAAAAGGGAATGAAAATGAAGCTCGGGAATCCTGGGGCACGGTATCTGGAGTTGTAAGAGGTTCTGGGGGCCACATACGGCCTGGAGGGGGCCTTATATGGAGTGGAATAACTGGGCTTGGACCTGAGGGACCTGCCAAAGCCTCCCCCAGTGCGTCTGGCTGCAAAAGCATCTGCTAAAAAGCCAAAGAACAGGAGGCCCACCATGAGCCACACAAACGAGCGCTTCATGCTTACTTATAAGCGCTCTGGTTTTCTGCTGTTGCAAGAAATTCTCAAATCTACACGGTCCATCAAGGCCTTTCTCAGATTGCTGATGCATATTACAGAATTCTGAATTCGGCTTTGTAACGCTGCCGTGAGCAAAAAAAGACAGAGGGAATACCTCTGCCTCATTCAACACGAATGGATTTATTTCAGGGCTTCAACCATGCCGACCACTCCGGCCACCTGCAGGCTTGCGCCACCCACCAATGCACCATTGACGTTGGGCTGGCTGCAGATTTCACTGATGTTGTCGGGTTTGACACTGCCCCCGTACTGCACCACGATCTGGTCAGCAAACTGGGGGTACAGTTCCTTCAATACACCACGAATGGCAGCGCACAGTTCCTCTGCATCCTGAGCGGTGGCGGTTTTCCCGGTTCCGATGGCCCACACAGGTTCGTAAGCAATCACGAGGTCATCTGCAGATTTCAGTTCCACACCTGCCAGGCTTCCGCGAAGCTGGTTGAGGGTGTAGCTGACATGCTCGCCTTTTTCGCGCTCGGGCAGTTTCTCACCGACACACACGATGGGCACAATGCCGTTCTTGATGGCCTGAACAGCTTTGGCAGCCACCACTGCATCAGACTCAAAGTGGTACTCGCGGCGCTCACTGTGCCCGATCACCGCATACTGAACACCGAGGTCTTTCAGCATGGCAGCACTGACTTCTCCGGTGTAAGCACCAGACTCATGCTGGGAGATGTCCTGTGCACCCAGGCCCACCTGAGCGTCACCCAGAACACCGCTCAGGCCAGCAAGGCTGACACTCGGGGCCATGATGGCAAGCTTGATGTTCAGGTCACCGAGTTTGTCCAGCAGTTCTTCCGCCCACTGCACGGACTCGGAAGGGGTTTTGTTCATTTTCCAGTTTAAAGCCAGGAAAGTCTGGGGTTTGGTCATGTTGGGTTCCTTTCGTCACAACAGAAGGCAGAAGGCCAAAGGCTGAAGGCAATGTTGCTTTAGCTTGAGCTTGTTGTGCCTTCTGCTTTCTGCTTTCTGCCTTCTGCAAATCTTTTATTTCACTGCTTCAACGCCGGGCAGTTTCTTGCCTTCGAGCAGTTCCAGGCTGGCTCCACCACCGGTGGAGATGTGGCTGATTCTGTCGGCCTGACCGCTCTTGTTGATGGCACTCACGGAGTCGCCACCCCCAACCAGGGTGTAAGCGCCTTGCAGGCCTGCGACGGCAGCAGCAATGGCGTTGGTGCCGTTGGCAAACTTGCTGAATTCGAAAACGCCCATGGGGCCGTTCCAGAATACGGTTTTGGCTCCCTGCAGGGCAGTGGTGAAGGCTTCAATGCTGGCAGGACCGATGTCCATGCCTTCCCACTCGTCGGGGATGTTGAAGACATCGAAGACTTCCACATTGGCGTCGTTGCTGAAGGCGTCACCTGCGAGGGTGTCGGTGGGCAGCACGATCTTGTCGCCGTACGCTTTGAGGAGTTCATTGGCCTTGTCCAGGAAGTCGTCTTCATGGATGGATTTGCCAATTTTGCCGCCCTGTGCCTTCACGAAAGTGTAGGCCATGCCTCCACCGATCAGGATGCGGTCCACTTTGGGCAGCAGGTTTTCGATCACCAGCAGTTTGTCGGAGACTTTGGCTCCACCGATGATCACCACATAGGGGCGTTCGGGCTCTCCCAGCAGGTTGCCGAGGGCGTCCACTTCCTTCTGGAGCAGGAAGCCTGCTGCGGAGGGAATGAGTTCTGCCACGCCAGAGACGCTGCTGTGGGCACGGTGGGCACTGCCGAAGGCGTCCAGCACGAATGCGTCTGCCAGTTTTGCAAATTTGGCGCTGAGTTCAGCGTTGTTTTTCTCTTCGCCTGCAGCAAAACGCACGTTTTCAATGAGGGCCACTTCACCGGGCTGGAGTTGCTGCACGGCAGCAAGGGTTTCATCGCTGTCGGGACTGCCAGCAATGAATTTCACGGGCACACCCAGGTATTTTTCCACCACAGGAGCGATGGGCTCCAGGCTGTACTTGGGATCGGGTCCGTTCTTGGGGCGTCCCAGGTGGCTGGAAAGCACCAGGCTTGCGCCCTGATCGAGCAGGTGCTTCAGGGTGGGGATGGAGGCCTCCACGCGGGTTTCGTCCTGCACCACACCTTCTTTGATCGGCACGTTGTAATCGACGCGCACCAGCACGCGTTTGCCCTGTACGTTTAAATCTTCCAGTTTCATGGTCACTCCTTGAAGTTGAAATGCCCCCCTGGGCTGAGGCAATCCCTCTCATCAAGAAGGATGTCCATCGGACAGGGGGGCAGACAGGATTAAGCTTTGTTCTGGATGAGTTCGACGAGGTCAGCAATGCGGTTGCTGTAGCCCCACTCGTTGTCGTACCAGCTGAAGAACTTCACCAGGTTGCCCATGGCCATGGTCAGACCACCATCGATGATGGCGCTGTGGGGGTCGCCCTGGATGTCGGTCAGCACGATGGGATCTTCGGTGTAGCTGATGATGCCCTTGTGGGAACCTTCGGCAGCAGCCTTGAACACAGCGTTGACTTCGGCAACGGTGACTTCCTTCTTGAGGATGACCACCACGTCACTGATGGAGCCAGTGGGGGTGGGCACGCGAAGGCTGGTGCCGTCGAATTTGCCTTTCAGGTTGGGGTAAACCTGAGAAACAGCCTTGGCAGCTCCGGTGCTGGTGGGGATGATGTTCACGCCGGCAGCACGGGCGCGGCGCAGGTCGCTGTGGGGCAGGTCGAGCACGCGCTGGTCGTTGGTGTAGCTGTGCACGGTGGTCATGATGGCTTTTTCGATGCCGAAGGCTTCGTCGATCAGCTTCATGGGTGCGCCCAGGGAGTTGGTGGTGCAGGAGGCGTTGGAGATGATGTTGTGGTTGGCGGGATCATAATCCTGCTCGTTCACGCCCAGCACGATGGAGATGTCTTCACCTTTGGCAGGAGCGGTGATCAGCACCTTTTTGGCTCCGGCTTCGATGTGCAGACCGGCCTTGTCGCGGCTGGTGAAAATCCCGGTGGACTCGATGACCAGATCCACGCCGAGGTCCTTCCAGGGGAGCTCTGCGGGGTTTCTGACGGCCAGGGCAGCAATTTTCTTGCCGTTGACGGTCAGGGACTCTTCGTCATATTCCACGGTGCCTTTGAAGCGGCCTGCGGTGGAGTCATATTTCAACAGGGTGGCGAGGGTTTTGTTGTCGGTGAGGTCGTTGATGGCAACAACTTCAATGCCGCGTTCGACGAGAATACGGAAGACCAAGCGTCCGATGCGTCCGAAACCGTTAATGCCTACTTTCATGGTCATTTCCTCCGCTGAGTAGTTTAACACCATTCCATCAGGACAAATACCCGACTTGTTTGGATTTTGGTGTCGATGTGACGCTAAATACCAGGATGCTCCTCAATTGGTGTAGAAGCCCTCTCAACAGATTAATCTGCAAGAGGTGATTTTTCTGAGAAAGAGATGGGATTTAGACCGGGTCTAAGTAAAAAATAAAAAACTCACAAGTATGGTACTCAATTCCAGGTCTCCCAATTCATGATTTCTGTCCCTTCAGGCCCTACACTGCTTCCTATGAAAAGAAACCTGATTCAGACCACCTTTGTCTCTGTGCTCATGGCTGGCATGGGCAGTGCACTTGCAGACACAAGCCTCGGTTTTGGAGCCTCCTATCAATTCCTGACGGGGAACAACAATGTGAACAACACCGGGCTTTTTGTCCAGTTTGACCAGAGCGGTCTGCTGGTGGGCAGTCGCCTTGAGGCCGGAATTCAGCAGGGAAACAATCCTGGTTTCAACCTCAAAGCAGCAGTGATGGCCGAACTGCCTGCTGCACTCGGGCTCACCCTGAAATTTGGTGCCGGTCCAGAAGTTCTCAGAGACACCAGAAACAACAGCTGGGCGGTCAGTGGTTACGTGTTTGCCAGCCCGGAGTTTGATCTGGCACTGGGATTGTCTGCTTTTGCAGAACTGTCTTACAGCAAGGTGCTTTATGCTCAGGTGCCCACACCAGATGCGTTTGGGGTCAAGGCAGGGGTGCGTTTCACGTTCTGAGGTTTCATGGCGAAAAAATTGCTTCTGAAAGCCCCTTTAACGCTGGAGTGGGAGGACCATCCCGTTCCAGCGTTAAAGCAAGACCATGTGGTCCTCAGGACCCTGAAAACGGCAGTCAGTGTCTCATCCACCCTGTCTGAATACCTTGGAAACATCCCGGTTTCCTATCCCAGAGCTGCAGGTTATGAAAGTCTGGCCCTGGTAGAGGAGACCTCCGACCCGGAAGCCTTTCCAGTGGGCATGCGGGTGGTGGCAACATATGGTCACACTGACCATCTGGTTTTGCCGGTCCATCGACTTGTTCCGGTCCCGGAACCCATCTGTGATGAAGTGGCCCTGCTATCCATCCTGGTCTGCGATGCTTTTAAAGGGGTGTACCGTGTCCGGCCACGCAGTCAGGATCGGGTTCTGGTGATGGGAGCAGGGGTGATGGGAATCTTGACGGCATGGAACCTGCTTGCACTCGGTATGCAGGTGGACATCCATGATCCATTGCATGATCGCCTGGAGCTTGCGCGACACATGGGAGCCAGACCTGTTGATCCCACCAATCAATCGGGTGGGTACACCTGTGGTTTTGAATGCAGTGGAAATCCAGAGGCCTTCTCGATGCTGCAGTCTGCCATGTCATCAGAGGGGAGAATCTGTGTCCTTTCGGATGGGAACTGGGGAAGTTTGCAACTGACCAGGGATTTTCATCAGAGGGAACTGGCAATTCTGGCCGCAAGTGATGGTTTGCGTTACCAGGACCATGCCCGCATTTTTTTCCGGGAAGTGGAAGAACAGCAGTCTCTTCTCAAACGGCTGTATGACCTCGAAGTGTCTTCTGCAGACCTGATTCCAACCTTTGAATGGCTGGCTGTGGGTCCCCGACCCCGGAAGATTCTGGTTCACTGGTGATCCCACAGTGCACTCTGTATTGCCGAAAACAAACGTGAACCTCCAAATGGACGTTTAAAGCAGGAGGAGATCCCTGATGGCCGATCAGGATTCTCCCTTATTTGGGATAAGCGTCTTGCCCTAATGTGACCACAACAGGGCCTCTCAGGGTCTCATAAACCCCTTAAAAACAGTGGCGTCATACGTATGATTTTGTAACAAGTTTGTTCGCTGCAGGACCAGAAATTTCGTGACAAACGTGTGCGTTTTTCTGGCTTCAGCTTGCTCCAGGGGAGGATCAAAGGCTGTAATCCGGCAGGGTTCTTTTTGAATTTGGACATGACCGTGCTCACATCGGAAGAGAAGGGCACCCCCCATACTGAATCTCAACATGAAACCTCATACTTCCCCCTTTAACCCTGTACAACAACAAGAAATGCAACATGGAGATACACTTAGTTCCTCATCCGTGGCCTCTTCCAGTTGCCCCAGAAGTGTGGCCTCCGAAGGCACCCTCCGTTACCTTGCACAGAGACGCACCCAGAAAACCCCAGTCGGTCCTGGCTGCCAGACCCCATCACTGGAAGGTGTGATGAACCCGGATTTCCTGGCGCTTGGCCTCGGTGGAACCAACATGCTTGCCATGCTGTGGGCTGTTGCCATGGGCCGCCGTTCCGTGGGTGTCGAAATGCGAGGAGATCCTTTCCTGGGCGTGCACTGGAACATCCGTGAGGACCTCTACCACCAGCTGGGCCTGATCGACCAGATGATGCTGGAACGTTACGGTGAATCCCGCATTCCCAGAAAAGACGATGGCACCCTGATCAGCCTTGCAGACTGCTTTTACCACCCCAGCACCCGTGCAGGGGACATCGTGGCCGACGAAGTGATCGACGGTTACGACAGAGACCAGCACATTGTCGGAACCATCCACCATGTGGAGTACATCGATGACCGCTGGAAAGACGGGATGCCCAGCCGTGTCATCACCGAACTGCAGCCCCCCATTCCCCCCATGACCCCCGATCCTGCAAAGATTCGCAGTGACATGCAAGAAGTGCTGGATGGCCCCTCCACGTTCCAGGCCTCAGCTGCTTCCATCCAACTGTTGCTTCGCAGATACCTGGAAAAGCTTGAAGAACTTGACCTCAAAATGGGCCTCTTTCCTCGGGTCCGGCTCTTCACCCACCACCGTGTGGTTCAGGCTGCAGGAGACGGATTCATTCCCCAGGCGGATGGTCGCATGCAGGTCCGCATCGAAGAGATCACCGAAATGGACTTCAAAGGCAAAATGGTCCGTCTGCGCACCCCTGGCAGTGAAACCATTGACCTCGGCGTTCCTGAGCTCTTCAGCATTGCCCAGGGATTCCACAGCAGCGATGGTGAGCGTCTGGGATTTGTTCAGCAGGATGTCATGGTGGATCACGGAGATGGACGGGGTCCAGTGGTTGCCCAGGCCGACTTCATTGCAGGACTCATCGAGATTCTGGTGGATGGTCGTCTGCGCCGCCGCATCGCCTCCGAATTCGACAAAGACGGCAATGAATACTGGGTGCGCCAGATTGCCGTGGGGCACGAGAATGATCCTGAAGTGGGCTGGGTGCTGGTTCAGGTCCCCGATTACATGACCTTCTGCCCGATTGAAGCAGGTCTGGTGCCAGAAGGCACCTGTAAAAATTCTCCCGAGTATTTCTCTGCCTACCAGATCCTGCTGTATGACTTTTATATAGAGCAATCTGCCCTGATTCTTGAAGTGGAACCCCATGAACTGAGACGCATCCAGATGGTGTACGGACCCAAACTGTTCAGCCTGATTGAACGCATGGGAGAAGATGCCCGCATTGCCCCCAACGGTGTGATCGCCGGAGATTCCTTTGGAAACGGTCACTTCCTGACCAGTGCAGGGGCCATGACCGGCATGATCGGCCACTCCTACCGCTTTCTGGAGTACTGGCAGCGCAGAGCAGAAGGCAAGTGTGTGGAATCCTCCATCCGCCTGCTCGCAGACCGCATCAAGAGTGACACCGAAGCCTGGCTCGGCGTGAGTGCCAAAGAGTTCAGTGAAGCCATCCCAATCAACTTCGGGGCAGAGCGTGGTGCACAGATCGCCGCTGCCAGTGGGATTGATCCACACAAACACGCCCACAGCATTGCTGCAGGCCGCAGACAGCGTCACTCCCTGCTTCCCCTTGATCCCTCCGACTGGAGAAGGCTGTTCCTGCGCAATGGACGGGTGGTGTCTGCCAGTTTGCCCCCCCTCAGCCCGGAACACCCTGCATTGAGGGAATGGGAGAAGGCCATGAACATGGACCCCATGATGTCTTCCATGCTGGAACCTGCGCTGGGCGACTGATGCTTTCCTTTTAACCCCTGATTTCAAGACCAGAGCCATCTCAAACTTGAGGCCCGGTGCCAGACGCCAGGCCTCAGGGAACCCGTGTGCCTTCACACACAAACCCTACAGGACGGTATTTGTGCACCTGACATTGATGTTTCTTCAAATTGCCATCATCCTGCTGCTCTCCAGACTGGTGGGCCTCCTCATGAAACGCATGGGCCAGCCCCAGGTGATCGGCGAAATTCTCACAGGCATTGCCCTCGGTCCTTCACTCCTTGGTTTGTTCTTTCCCCAGGTTCAGCACGCCCTTTTTCCAAAAGAAAGTGTGGACCTGCTGAAAAGCCTCAGCAGCATCGGTCTTGTGCTGTTCATGTTCCTGGTCGGCCTGGAACTGGACATGGGACAGATCCGCAAGATGTACCACAAGGCCATCAGCATTTCTCTGGGAGGCATTCTGTTTCCCCTCTTGCTGGGGGTTGGGGCAGGGGCACTTCTTCTGAATTCTGCTGATTTTTTCCCACCCACCCAGGACCCTCTGGTCAGTGTGGCCTTTCTGGGGGTGGCCATGTCCGTGACCGCTTTCCCGGTGCTGGCCCGCATTCTTTCGGAGTTCCGCATGACCCGCTCCCGCATCGGGTCCCTGGCCCTTGCAAGTGCTGCCATTGACGACCTGCTGGCCTGGATGCTTCTTGCAGTGGTGATGATCCTGTCCAAAGGCACCTCACAGGCAGCCATCGTCACCGGACTGGGCATTGTTGGAGTCAGTGCCGTGTCTTTTCTGCTGCTGCGACCTCTGTTGGCAAAACTCGCAGTGTGGCTGGAAGAACACAAACACGAAAACTGGATTCTTCCCATCTGGATGGTGCTGCTGCTGCTGCTGGCCTCTGTTACGGAGGCTGTGGGCATGCACTTCATCATGGGGGCGTTCATTCTGGGTCTGATCACCCCCAGAGGCTGGATTGCAGAGCAACTTGAGCACCGCATCGCACCCCTGGCCACCCAGCTTTTCCTGCCCATTTTCTTCGTGATTTCTGGCCTGAACACCCAGGTCAACCTGCTCAGCGGCTGGCATGCCTGGATGGTTGCTGGGGGCATCATTCTGGTGGCAAGCCTCGGGAAACTGCTGGGTTGCGGCTACGTGGCCTGGCGTTCTGGCGAGACCCCAGGAGACGCCCTCACCGTGGCAGGCTTGATGAATGCGCGCGGCCTGATGGAACTGGTTGTGCTCAACATCGGCCTGCAGATGGGACTGATCAGCCCCCTGCTGTTCAGCATCATGGTGGTGATGACCGTGGTGACCACGGTTCTGGCCACACCCCTGTTCAGGCTGGGAACCCGCTGGAACCAGAAGCAGGAAGCCCAGGTGGGTCGGCTCCCTGTGGTATGAAGTGAGCAGAGGGCCTCTGACCAGTGACATGGAACATGCTGTTGAAGAAGTTGAACGTTCACAGTGAACAGTTGACAGCGAACAACGTCTCAATGTGCATCATCTCAACCGGGATGAACAGCAAAAGCCAGTCTGAATGAGACTGGCTTTTTTGTTGTTTGTGTCTGGATCTCAGGGGTACATGCGGGTGAGCATTCTTGGGAAAGGGATGGCTTCCCGCAGGTGGTCAATTCCGGTGATCCAGGCCACCAGACGTTCCAGACCCAGACCAAAGCCACTGTGAGGGACACTGCCGTAACGGCGCAGATCGAGGTACCATTCAAACGCTTCCAGTGGGAGGTGATGCTCCTCAATGCGGCTCTTGAGAAGTTCGTAATCGTGGATGCGCTGTGAACCTCCGATGATCTCTCCATAACCTTCTGGAGCAATCATGTCGTCACAGAGCACGGTTTCAGGGTTTTCAGGGTCAGGCTGCATGTAGAAAGCCTTGATGGCGGTGGGGTACTTCTCGATGATGACCGGGCGGTCAAAGTGGTTCCCGAGGATGGTTTCATCGGGGGCACCGAAATCCTCACCCCAGGGGATGTGGCGGTCGTAGCCCTTGAGGATCTCCAGAGCTTCGGTGTAGGTGATGCGAGGGAAATTTCCCTCGGAAGCAGGCCGGAGTTTCTCAATGTCGCGTTCCAGGATCTTGAGTTCCTCCTGGCAGTGGTCCAGCACACGCTTCAGGATGAAGCTGATCATGCCCTCCTGCAGCTTCATGTTGTCCTGGTGGTCGGCGTAGGCCACTTCCGGTTCGATCATCCAGAATTCCAGCAGGTGCCTTCTGGTTTTGCTCTTTTCGGCGCGGAAGGTGGGACCGAAAGTGTAAATCTTGCCGAAAGCCAGAGCGCCTGCTTCACCGTAAAGCTGGCCGGACTGGCTCAGGTAGGCCTTGTCCTCATCAAAGAGGTTGATTTCAAAGAGGTTGGTGGTGCCTTCTGCTGCGTTGGGGGTGAAGAAAGGTGAATCAAAACGAATGAACCCTTCCTGATGGAAAAAATCATTGATGGCCGTTTGCACTGCATCTCGAACCCGGATGATGGCCCAGGGGCGCTTGTGGCGCAGCCAGAGGTGGCGGTGCTCCAGCAGAAAATCAATGCCGTGTTCCTTGGGGGTCAGGGGGTAGTCGGCAGCATTGTCTGCCACCACCTGAATTTCACGGACGCTGAGCTCGACACCTCCAGGAGCACGGTCATCGAGGCGGGCAAGTCCAGTCAAAAGGACGCTTTCTTCCTGTTGCAGGCGCTTTGCCGTCTGAAAGACCTCTTCTGTGACATCTCCTTTAAATACGGTGGCCTGCATGAAACCAGAGCCATCTCGGATCTGAAGAAAGTGAATTTTGCCGCTGGAGCGGATTCCGGTCAGCCAGCCCTGCACGGTGACAGTCTGGTCGGCATGTTGTTTGAGGTCGCGGATGAGCGTCATAACGCCATGATTATAAGTTGTCCAGTCAAATTGTGGGAGGGGAGAGAGGGGAGGGGATCTGTTTGGAAACCTTTACGGATCTTTGTAAGGTTTCTGCAAACGCATGAGGATATACTGAAACTGTTCTGGGAAACGGTGTGATTGAAAGTCGTGGAAGCAGTTCCCTTTTTCTTGAAAGATCTTGAAAGGGGGCTTTACAGGCTGGGGGGAATTCTGATACCTTTAGTTTGTTCTGAAAACTAAGTATGCTGTTTGTGCCGCGAACAGCATATGAAGACTGCTTTAGATCCCACTTCAAGCACCGCCACTCACGTGTTGCCGCCACGTTCTGAGTGTGTATGGTCGTGCGGTTGCAGGTACATCAGGACACATGGGAGGCCTTGACAGAGATTGTTTTGGGCGTTACGGTTTGAGTAACGACTTCACAATCTGATCAAGGTGGAAAGGGAGCAACTATGAAGAAAGTACTCGCCGCCGTTACTGTTTCACTGCTGGCTGCATCTGCAGCAGCCCAGTCCAAGCAGCTTGAGATCTTCTCCTGGTGGGCTGGAGACGAAGGTCCCGCCCTCGAAGCACTCGTCAAGCTGTACAAAGCCAAGTACCCCTCCGTGGACGTGCAAAACGCCACTGTGACCGGGGGATCAGGTGTGAACGCCCGCGCCGTCCTCAAAACCCGCATGCTCGGGGGAGATCCACCAGACTCCTTCCAGGTGCACGCTGGTCAGGAACTGACCGGCACCTGGGTGGCTGCAGGTCGCATGGACGACCTCAGTGCCCTCTACAAAGAGCAGGGCTGGAGCAAAGTGTTCCCCAAGGGCCTGATGGACCTGATCAGCACCAACGGCAAACCCTGGGTCGTTCCCGTGAACGTCCACCGCAGCAACGTGATGTGGTACAACCCCGCCAAGCTGCGTGAATGGGGCATCACCCCTCCCAAGACCTGGGACCAATTCTTCACCGTCTGTAAGACCCTGCAGGCCAAAGGCGTCACCCCCCTGGTTGTGGGTGAAAACTGGACCCAGCAGCACCTGTGGGAGAGCGTTGCCCTCGGCACCCTGGGCCCCGCCGACTACAACAACCTCTGGAACCGCAAGCTGAAGTTCAACAGCCCCAAAGCCATCAAGGTGTGGGAAAACTTCGGCAAGGTCCTCAACTGCAC
The DNA here is from genome assembly GCF_007990775.1 of Deinococcus cellulosilyticus NBRC 106333 = KACC 11606. Taxonomy (NCBI): domain Bacteria; kingdom Thermotogati; phylum Deinococcota; class Deinococci; order Deinococcales; family Deinococcaceae; genus Deinococcus; species Deinococcus cellulosilyticus. The sequence continues at coordinate 101,880 of NZ_BJXB01000019.1, forward strand.
CAACAAAGACGCCTCCGGCCTCAGCTGGCAACAGGCTGTGGACCGCGTGGTTGACGGCGAAGCTGCCTTCAACATCATGGGTGACTGGGCTGCAGGCTACCTGAGCACCACCAAGGGCCTCGAAGCAGGCACCGGATTCGGCTACGTGCCTTCCCCTGGCACCGGCGGCAGCTTCATCATGCTCGCAGACGCTTTCGGTCTGCCCAAAGGCGTGAAGAACAGAACCGAAGTGCTGAACTGGCTGCGTCTGCTCGGCTCCAAAGCTGGCCAGGATGCCTTCAACCCCCTCAAGGGTTCCATCTCTGCCCGCAATGATTCCGACCTCAGCAAGTACAGCAAGTACTCCCAGTCTGCTGCCAAGGACTTCCGCACCAACAAGATCGTCGGAAGCCTGGTGCACGGTGCTGCTGCGAACGAAACCTTCATGAGCAACTTCGCCACCGTCATGGAAATCTACCTCTCCACCAAGAGCGCCAGCAAGGCCGCCAACGCCGCCGAAGCCATCGCCACCCAGAGCAACCTGGGCAAGTAAGATTTCCACGCACAACCCCTAAAACTCCCGAGGGTCAGTTCACCGGAGGGTGAGCTGGCCCCTTTTTCATCGGGAGACCGAACGTCGTCTCTTCATCCTTCCTGAACTGGTGGGATTTTTTTGGCGTTCTGGTTGTGCGACAGAGTAGGAGCCGAAACATGGCGAATGCAAAACAACCCATCCTGAAAAACACACCCACCCCGAAAGCAGCCAGCAAGAAACCGCTGGATGCAGACCGGATTGTCGCAGCATTGCTGCTGATCCCGAGCATCATCCTGGTGGGTATTTTTGTGTACGGCTTCATCGGTCAGACCATGTACACCTCGCTGACCGACTGGGGACAGAACCCCGCGCAAGCCCTGGCCCTCAACCCTGAACTGAAGTACATCGGGTTCCAGAACTATGCTGACCTGTTCACCGGTCTGCTGGACTCCCGCTTCAGACAGGACCTGGTGTCCACCCTGTTCTTCACCCTCTTTTTCATCGTGGGCAGCCTCGGACTGGGCCTGGTGCTCGCCGTCATGCTGGACCAGAATCCCAAAGGGGAAAGTTTCTTCCGTACGCTCTTCCTGTTCCCGATGTCCCTGTCTTTCATCGTGACCGGAACCATCTGGCGCTGGCTCTTGCAACCCGAAGGGGGCTTCAACCAGCTGCTGGGCACCAAATTCCAGTGGCTGAACTCCCGTGAACAGGTCTTCCAGTTCAACTGGCAGGACATCCCCTTCTACACCGCCCTGGTGGTGAGCCTTGTCTTCTTCTGGATTGCTTTCCAGGCTTTCCAGAACAAGAAGACCAACCGCCTGATTGTGGCTGCGGCCTCTGGCCTGGTGCTGCTGTTGTGGGGCATCATCTTCGGACGCAACGCCGAATGGGTGTACCCCATCCCTGAAACCCACGGTTTCAACCTGGCCTTCATCGGGATCATCATTGCGGCCGTCTGGCAGATGGCCGGATACACCATGGCCCTGTACCTTGCAGGCATCCGTGGGGTTCCCGAAGACCTCCGTGAAGCTGCCCGTGTGGACGGTTGCACCGAGATCCAGATCTACCAGAAGGTCATCTTCCCCCTGCTGACCCCCATCACCCTCTCGGCCATCATCATTCTGGGCCACATCAGCCTGAAGATCTTTGACCTGGTGTTTGCCATGGCCGGAGCAGACAACGCAACAACCGACGTGCCTGCCCTCCTGATGTACCTCACCAGCTTCCGCAGCAACCAGTTCGCCAAAGGTGCCGCCATCTCCATGGTGCTCCTGGTGATGGTCGCCGCAGTGATCGTGCCCTACCTGTACACCTCTCTGAGAAAGGACCGCAGATGACCAAGGCTGCTCCTGCTGCTGCTCACGGCAGCTCCCACAAAACCCTGATTCCCTTGCCGGTGGTTTACGTGGTCCTCGGGATCATGACCCTGTTCTTCCTGATTCCCATGTACATGGTGGTCATCACCGCGTTCAAAGATCCCGCCAACATCAACCTCGCCACCGCCTGGGTTCCACCCACCTCTCCCAACTGGCAGGGGTTCGCGCAGGCCATGCAGATGTTCCTGCCCAAATTCCAGAACAGCCTGGTGCTGACCATCTCGGCCACCCTGCTTTCCGCCCTGCTGGGCTCACTGAACGGATACATCCTGTCCAAATGGAAATTCATTGGCAGTGACATCCTGTTCGCCCTGATGCTCTTCGGGATGTTCATTCCCTACCAGAGCACCCTGATCCCCATCTTCCAGACCCTCAAGGACCTGGGCCTTTACGGTTCCATCTGGGGCCTGGTCCTGGTGCATGTGATCTACGGCATTCCCATCACCACCCTGATCTTCAAGAATTACTACTCTGAAGTTCCAGACGAACTGATGGAAGCTGCCAAAATTGACGGTGCTGGATTCTTCCAGGCTTACCGCCACATCATCCTGCCCATCTCCATCCCCGGATTCGTGGTGGTGATCATCTGGCAGTTCACCCAGGTGTGGAACGAGTTCCTGTTCGCAGTGACCCTCACCAACCCCGATTCCCAGCCCATCACGGTGGCCCTGGCGCAACTCGCGGGTGGTGAAGCCGTGAAGTGGAACCTCCCCATGGCAGGAAGCCTGCTGGCTGCCCTCCCCACCCTGCTGGTGTACATCTTCCTCGGGAAGTACTTCATCCGTGGTCTGCTGGCAGGGTCTGTTAAAGGTTAAGTCAAGCTTCTTAAGCACTCCGGCGGTTTCGTCGGAGTGCTTTTTTCTTTAGGATGTCAGGATGGATGTTTCAAGACCCATTGTTGAATTTTATGGATCAGGAAATGAAGCCGAGCGTCTTTCCAGAGGCATTGGACCTCTGGAATTTCTGCGCACCTGCGAAATCCTGCAACAGGTTCTTCCAGAAGTTTCCATTTCCATCTGTGATGTGGGTGGGGCACATGGGGTGTATTCCTTCTGGCTTGCAGGTCTGGGCCATCAGGTGCATCTGCTGGATCTGTCCCCAGAGCTCATTGAGGCAGCACGCAGAACTGCACAGCAGGTGGATGTTCCCGCACTGGCCAGTGTTCAGGTTGGAGATGCCAGAAGCCTGCCTTACGATGACAGGACCATGGATCTGGTCATTTTGCAGGGGCCTCTGTACCATCTGCAGGACCATGAAGACCGCTTCAGGTGTCTCAGAGAGGCCTTTCGTGTTCTGAAGCCCGGAGGTGCCTTGCTCGCTTTTGGAATCACCCACACTGCCTCACTCATGGTGGGCCTGCAAAGAGGGTGGATCTGGAATGACGACCACTTCAAGATGGTGCAGGGTGAAGTGACCACTGGTGAGCACCTCCGTCCTGAAAGCTGGCCCAACCTGTTCATGGATGCTTACTTTCACCGCCCAGAGGGTATGAATGCAGAAGTGCAGACCTGTGGATTTCAGGTGTTGGGCACCCTGGGCATCGAGGGACCTGCCTGGATGGTCGACCGGTATGATGAACACTGGAAGGACGAGGTGCACCAGCAGCGCATTTTACAGGTGGCCCGTCTGGTCGAGAGAGACCCCATCCTGAGCCCTCACTTTGTCTGTGTTGCCCGCAAACCACAGGATTCCTGAACCCTGTGTGATCTAAGGACTCTTTCAAGAAAAGAGGATAGAATGTCAGTCGTGTACGTTAACCGTCGTGCGAACTTCGAGTATGAAATTCTGGAGCGTTATGAAGCCGGGATCGTCCTGACCGGTACGGAAGTCAAAAGCATCCGTGCAGGAGGGGTGGATTTCCGGGACGCTTTTGCCCGCCTGGAAGATGGCAACATTGAGCTGGAAGGGCTTTACATTCCCACTTACGACAAGGGCTCCTACAACAACCACGAGCCCCGCCGCAAACGCCGCCTGCTGCTGCACCGCTCTGAAATCCAGAAGCTGCGCAAGGCCCTGGTGCAAAAAGGCCTGACCCTCGTTCCGACCAAAATGTACTTCAAAGGCCAGTACGTCAAGGTGGAAGTGGCGGTTGCCAGGGGCAAGAAGCTGCACGATAAACGCCGTGCCGAGGCTGAAAAAACCATGAAACGGGAACTGCGCGAATTGTGAAACGTCTTGTTGTCCTGCTGCTTTTGCTTCTGAATTCTGCTTTTGCCCAGTACACCCTGCAGAGCACCAGGGTGGGCGACAGGACATTCCAGAGCATCAGCTATTACGGCATTGGCTTCATCCGTGCGGAATTCCTCAGTCCTTATTTTCTGGTGTCGGTGGACAGCAGGTCTGTGCGGGTCAGCTACGGTCCCAACAGTCTGACCTTACCCATCGAGAACAGTCCTGAGCGGGGCATTTACCAGTCATATTACGTGGAGGTCAACAACGAAGTCCGCACGGGATTTCCAGCCATTGTGGTCAATCGGGGCATCTTTGTTCCGGTGCAGGCGGTGGCAGAAGCACTGAAAATCAACCTTTCTGGCAACACAATGGTGATTCCCACGGCCAGACTGGGCAATGTGGCGTCAAAAACCGATGCAAAGTATGACCGTCTGGTGTTCGAACTGGACCAGAACGTGGTGATTGAAGACCAGTCCACCAGCAAAAACATCAAACTGGTGGTGCGCAATGCCTGGGGAAAAAGCACCACCTACACCACCACAGGCAAATACCTCCCCAAGGTCAAAGCAGAAGTCGTGGGCAAGGATCTGGTCTTCACGGCTCCGCTCCCCAAAGCTTCCGGGTACCAGTTTTTCTTCACTCCCCTGAGCGACAGGAAGGCCCGATTGGTGCTTGATGCTGGCTCTCAATTCACACCCAAACAAACCGTGCTGGAAGAACGCATCCTCAAACCTGTGATTGTGCTGGATGCTGGACATGGGGGGAATGACACTGGAGGCACCAAAGGGGTCACCGAAAAGGACCTGACCCTGGAAGTGGTGCGCAAAATGGGGCAGGCCCTCTCCAAAGCGGGTTGGACAGTGAAATACACCCGAACCAGCGATACGGCGGTCTCTCTGGCAAACCGCGCTGCGCTGGCCCGCAGCAGTGATGCTTTTGTCAGCATCCATCTTGGGTATGGCCTGGGTGCGTCCCAGAGTGGTGTGGTGCTGTCTTACCCCTCGGGAGATGAGCACCTGGAGTACATCCGGCAGGTGAGGGGAGAAACCCAGCCCAGTCTGGGAGTCAGTTCGAACGAGCAGATCAAGACGTTTGCCCAGACGGTGCAGAAGGAACTGTCCAGGGTCAAGGTGACAGCAAAATTGCGACCGACCAGAGACCTGTACCTGCTGTCAGAGGCACCCAAAGCCGCCATGATGGTGGAACTCGGTTTCCCTGAAAACCCCCAGGACCTGGTCCTTCTGAAAGACCCCACGCATCTGGATGCGCTGGCCCTTGCCCTGGCCCGGGGGATCACCGTGTACCTGACCCCCAAAGACCAGAAAACCGCCCAGACCCCCAAAAAGGACGCCAAGCCATGAACAAAGTGCTCACCCCTGTGAACATCATCTGTCTGCTGCTCCTGGCTGCAGCAGGGATTTTCTATTACGTTGTGACCCTGCCCCCGAAAGTGCCTGCATATGAACTGAACAATGGTCCTGCCACAGTGACCAAAAGTGTCAGGTTGTACTTCAACGATGCAGCACTTGAAAAATACCGCACAGAAGAGCGGGACCTCGAACTCTCGGTGGACAATGAGACCACGCTGGCCAACATGGCCATCAAGGCCCTGATGGATGGCCCGAAAGCCGAAGGAAGTGTCAGCAGCCTGCCCAGAACCGAGGATGCCCCAAGTGTCTTCACCCGTGAAGGCCACTATTATGTGAACCTTCCTGCATCCTGGCAGAAACTGAATTACGGGAGCACGGCAGAGTTGCTGCTGATCTGCACCATCACCCGCACCCTGCTGGATCTCAACCCCAACAACCTGGATGTGGCCTTCATGGTGGAAGGCAAAACCGTGGAGAGTCTGGCGGGTCATGTGGATCTGCGCAATGCATTCAATCGGGAGAGTTGCCCTTGAGAATTGAGTCCATCAGCCTGCAGGGCTTCAAGAGCTTTGGAGAAAAAACCCGCATCGAATTTGTTCCCGGAATCAATGCAGTCATTGGGCCAAACGGCAGCGGTAAGAGCAACGTGATTGAGGCGATCCGCTGGGCCACCCACACGGCCCGGGTGCGTGAGTTGCGGGCAGGAAATGCCACAGAACTGATCTTCCATGGGAGCCAGGGCAAAAGTTCACTTGGACTTGCAGAGGTGATGCTGGAACTGTCTGGCCTGCACCGCAGCCACCTTCCCGAAAGACTGAACCTTGCCCGTCGGGTGTACCGGGATGGGGACACCGAGCAGGAGCTGCTGGGCAAGAATGTACTGGTCCGTGACATCCAGAATGCCCTCCGGGGAAGCGGCCTCGGGCCAGGGGGGCTTGCCGCAATTGGACAGGGAGAGGTTTCAGGGGTGGTGACTGCAGACAGCAAGACCCTTCTGGGTTACCTGGAGGAGGCCGCCGGGCTCAGTGCCCTGACCCACCGTGAAAAGCAAACCCTGGACCGTCTGGTGGAAGTGGAAAGGCACCTTGAACAGCTGGAACTGGTCGCTGCTGGGGTGCGAGAGCGCACAGAGCAACTCAATAGAGAAGCAGAAACGGCCCGCAAGCACACCCAATACACCCAGGAACTTCAGCAGTTGCAAGACGCTGTGCAGTGGGCAAAACACCAGACCCTGACCCAGGAACTGCAGGATTTGCAGGTCCAGGAGGAGAACCTTCAGGGGTCTGTCCAGCAAACGGCAGCAGACCTGAGAGAAGTACAGGCGAAACAGGAAGAACTGCGCCTGACCCTGCAGGCCGCTGGTGTGGAGCGTGCCGAATACGAGAGCACCCTGCGCCTGATCAAAAACGCCGAAGAGCGGGTGAGGGACACTGAAAAGTACCTTGAGCTCCTGCAGCTGGACCAGCAGAACCTGCTTTCAGAGATGGAAGTGCTCGAAGCCCTCGCACCCGTGGAAAAGCCCACTGCAGATCCTGTGCAGATCGAGGCCAGCCTCAGGTCGCTGAAGATCCGTTTGCAGAGCGCTGAGCGCCGACTTCAGGCCAGTGAAAACGAACTGAAACAGGCTTATGCCCAGGCCCAGGAAGCCGCCCGTGAAGAAGCCCAGAATGCCACTTTGCAGGAGGAAGCCAGCAAGCTGCAAGCTCTGGTCGAACAGGAAACCGCAAACCTGAAGGCCACCGAAGAACAATTGGTTGCAGTGCGTGGACTGCTTTCTGTCACTGAAGAGCAGTACCGGACCACACTGGAATCTTTTGAAACGGCCCGCAAAAATCTGCAGGTCGCCAAAAGCGACCTTTCCAGGGCCAACAATGAAAAGGCCCCACTGGAGCGTGAACTGAAACGCCTGGAGGTGGTGCTGAACAGTTATGCCCGTTATGGAGAAGGGTCCAGAAACGCCCTCAACAGTGACATTGAAGGCATCGTGGGCAGCGTTGCCGACTGCCTGAATGTCCCCGAGGAGTATGAAACTGCCATCACTGCCGCCCTCGGACGCAGGCTTGAACAGGTGGTGGTGCAAAATGCACAGGTGGCCCAGGAAATCATCGAGCACCTGAAACGGGCAGGAGGGCGGGCCACATTTCTGCCCCTGGACCTCATCAAGTCCCGCGTGCGCCCCGACAGTCGCCTGCTGACCGAAAGGGGGGTCCTGGGCTACGCCCACAACAAATGCCCCAGTGATCCTCCTCTGATCAGTGAACACCTGCTGGGTGACACCCTGATGGTGCAGGACCACCCCACCGCCATTCGCATTGCCCGCAATCATGCCCAGAGGCCCCGACTGGTCACCCTGGATGGTGAGGTGATCGAGGCCACAGGAGCAGTGACCGGAGGAAAACTCAAGGACTCTGGCCTGACCGTCCTTGCAGACCAGCGCCGCTACCATGACCTGCAGGATGAACTCGATGACCTGGACCGCAAGGCTGACAAAGCACGCAAACAGGAACGCAGCATCGAAGAGAGCCTGAAGAAGCTTGAAGACCAGGTGCGTGAGCTGCGCCTCAAACACCAGCAGGAAAAGGGTCAGGAAGCCGTGCTGGAACGCACCCTCACCCAGGCAGGAGCCAGACGCGACACCCTGCAATCCCAGCTGAGAAGCGTGCACAGCCGAATGCACGAAAGCTCAGGCACAGAACGCTTCACCGGAGTGCAGGTGCTGGAAGACACCATCACCCAGATCCGTCAGGAAATTGAGGTTCTGCGTGCCCAGGAACAGCAATTCACTGCAGACCTGCACGGCATTCGAGAGCAGCATACCGCACACCAGCATCACCAGCAGGAAATGCAGCGTCTGGCTGCAAACCGTGAAAAGTATCAGCGCCTGCAAGGACAGATTCAGGGATACCTGCTGAACCTCGACAACCACCAGCGTGAACTTGCGGCCCACCAGAGCAAGCTGGCCTCCCTCAGCAGGCCTGAGCTTCTCCCGCTGGAAAAAGAATACAAACAGCTTTCCGAACAGCACGCTGCCCAGACCCGCAAGATTGCAGAGCTGCAGCGCACCCTGGAAAACACCCGATTGAACCTGGCCCGCAAGGAAACCCAGCGGCAGGAACTTGGAGAGGTGAAGGCTCCAGAGGTGCTGCCGGAAGGGGATGCCAGACGCTGGACTGGCCGCATCCAGACCCTGGAGCGCCTGTTGATGGAACTCGGGGCCATCAATGCCCTGGCAGAGCAGGAACATGAGCACGAATCCCGGCGTCTGCAGACCATGGAAAAAGACATTCAGGACACCCGGGGTGCCATTCAGCAGATCCGGGATGCCCTCAGGGACCTCAGGCAGGACATTCACAGCAAGCTGTTCCTGGCCTTTGAACGGGTGAAAACCGCGTTCTCAAACTATGCCCAGGAGCTTCTTGGGGGCCTGGGAGAACTGCAACTGGAGCAGGACGAAAACGGCAAACCCACAGGCATGGGCATGGTGGTGCAGCCCCGCAGCAAACGCACCCGCAACATCCACCTGCTCTCGGCAGGAGAGAGGACCATGGTCGGACTGGCCTTCCTGTTTGCCCTGTCGGAAGCCCCAGAAGACCAGAGGGGCCTGCCCATCGCCATTCTGGACGAGGTGGATGCCCCCCTGGACGAGGCCAACATCCGCAGGTTCACGCACTTTTTAAAACTGCTGGCCTCCAAGGGCAGCCAGTTCATTCTGGTCACCCACCAGAAAGCCACCATGGAAATCGCCCATGCGCTCTGGGGGGTCACCACCGACGCCAAAGGGGTGTCCAGAACCTTCAGCATCAAAAACAGCGACATAGAGACTTTTGTTCAGTAAGAAACTCCAGTAGAGGACAGCCCAGTGAAGAGGGCTGTCCTTTTTTGCTGGAAAGTGACCCACTCATGCAGGACCTTCCAGGGAAACGCGTGCCGCAGTGCAGCCAGAGAGGCATCCCCAGAGTCAAATTCTCCCTGAAGCCGTTGAAAACCCATCTGGTGTGCCTGCCATGCGGCATGGCTGAAAATGCTCAGGAGAAGAGCCTCTTCCAGTTCTGGATCAAGCCCTGCACTCCCAAACCATCCCATCTCCAGCAAGTCCTGATCATCCGTGGCCCTGAAACTCCCAAGTGCCCTGGGTTGGTCGTTGTGCATGGCCACCCACATGAGTTTCGAAATGAGATCCCCTCCCATGAATCGGGCCTGTGCAACCTCAGCGGAGGACAGAACGCTGGGATTGTGCCCATGGGAATTCAGGTAGATCTGTTGATGCAAAGCTGTTAGCACTGGAACCCATTCTTGTCCCAGGTCTGCCAGAGAACCCAGCTGAAAACCTTCTGGCGGTGGAATCCGATCCATGATTTCACGGATCTGCAGTTCACCTGTCCAGGTGCTCAGGGTTTCATGAAATCCGAGGTGCTGCAAAGCCTGAATGCCCTCAGGGAGGTGCCTGTAGGTGGCAGATTGCAGAGGCCTGCCCTGAAAACCACCGTTCTTTTGCAGCAGGGTTACCAGAAGTCCATGCCCCACACCTTGCCTCCTGTGTGCTGGATGCACATGCAGACCGACATAAAAAGGAACCGGGTGCAAGGTGCATTCTGTGAGGCTGCCATACCCTGCAATCTTTCCAGCGGTTTCAAAGACCACATGGAACTGGGTGCTTCCAGACCTGCGAAAATAGGGGAGAACGTCAGAATCTCCATGCCAGACTTCTTCGATCAACTGCTGAATCTGTGGTTCATCCATTGGATTCATTTCTCGAATCTTGGCTATCATTGTACAGACGGCAAGCAAAAACCCCCTCCTGATCAGGAAGGGGCTGAAGGTCAATGCAATCAATGCCCGAGGATCTGACTCAGGAACAGTCTGGAGCGTTCATGCTGGGGGTTGTTGTAGAAATCATTCGGGGTGGCCTCCTCCACAATCGCCCCCTTGTCGAAAAACACCACCCGGTCTGCCACCTCTCTGGCAAACCCCATCTCGTGCGTCACCACCAGCATGGTGATCCCCGAGTGCGCCAGTTCCTTCATCACGTCCAGCACTTCCTTGATCATCTCCGGGTCCAGCGCGGAAGTCGGCTCATCAAACAGCAG